>NZ_CACWVY010000003.1 GCF_902764455.1 uncultured Methanobrevibacter sp. | reverse complement strand
GGATGTTTTGCAAATCCAAAAACCATGTCGTCTGGACTTTCATATTCCATTTTTGTAAATCGTTTCATACAATCACCTACAGTTAATTAAAAGTAATTTTTTATAGTATATAAAAGGGGTTGATTTTTCAAGTAAGGTTGATATTTTTTTATATTATGGGGGGTGTTATATGTTTATTATTTTTCCTTATTTTTTTAAAATAGCAGTTAAAAATAATATTTATTTTAAAAAATAGATTATATGGGGTTTTTTAGTATTTTATTTGATTTTTCTAATTTTTACTAAAAAAATTATTGATATAAAATCTATTTGAACTTTTTTAAAATAGGTTTAAAAAGTAAAGTAGATTTGATAAAAATGTAAAAAGATGTATTTAATAAAATGTATTATAAAGTGATGAATCTTTCTAAAATTAGTTAAATAATATGAAAATACTCGGATAATGGTTATTTTAGAAAAAAAGTGTTTGCTGTATTTTTGTAATGATTATTGTTGGATAATATATTAAATAGTAATATTCAAGTTCAAAAAATAAAGTATGTGGAGAAATCTATTCTCCGGATAATTCTTTTAATCTTTCACGAATGGCATTTTCAAGAAATTCTCTTGCTTTTACAAGCTCATCATATTCGCCTATTAATTTAGGTCCGAATTCGGTTTGCTCTAATTTGATGTCGAATTTTTCAAAAGCGTGTGCGAGCATTTGTTCACCAACACCATTTGGCAAGCCCATTTCATATTCTTCTTTTTCTTCAACCATTTAGTTTTCCTCCATGTATTCTCTTACAGGAGCAAAGAATTCAATTAAGAAATCTTTAATTCCATTTTTTAAATCCATTGGATGTAAATTACCTTCACTAAAGTCTTTGATTAATTCATCGTGAGTTAATTCGATGTCTCCACCGAACTTTTCAGGTCTTTTAATAAGTAAAGTATCTTGATTGGTAAATACGAAGGTTTCAGCTATTTCTATCATTGGATTGCCTTCAACTTCTCCTTGCGGACAGAAGCTTTTCTTGATTTTTTTGGTGATTTCTTCAACGGAATCATCCACTGCGATGTAGTTTCCTTTACTTGAAGACATTTTTGCATCGCCGTCAAGACCGTGCAGTAATGGGGTATGAATACAAACAGGCACATTTTCACCTATTCTTTCTAAGTTTTCACGTGCCAACATTTGAATTTTTCTCTGTTCCATTCCTCCAAGTGCAATATCAACACCTAATGCTGCCATGTCTACAGTTTGCATAATAGGATAAATTACGCTTGCCACTTTAGGATTGTCGTCTGCACGACTTACCTGATCCATACTTCTTCTTGCTCTTTTTAAAGTGGTCATTGTAGCTAATTGGTAAACTTTATCAGTATAATCTCCTTCAAGCTGGAATGATGATCCTAAGACGAATTCTGTTGTTTCGTCAAGACCTAAAGCCTGGAAACATTTTTTGTTGTATTCTGCTGTTTCGGCTATTTCTTCAACTGTTCCTTTTCCATTTAAAAATGCGTGGTAATCTGCTAAAAGGATTTTAATTTTAAATCCTAACTTCTGTAACTGTTTTAATTTTTGTACAGTCACTGCATGACCCAAATGGATTTTACCGGAAGGTTCATAACCAGTATAAGCTACCGGTTGGTCTTTTTCAAGAACTTCTTTTAATTCTTCGGTATCTATAATTTCTAGAGTTCCTTCCTCGATTAACTGAATTTTTTCTTCAATATTCATTTTATCACTTAATTTAATAAATAAATGTTATTGTCAATTCTGATGAGTTTTACTTCTTCTCCGACATTAATTCCAGAGTACTCTTCTTTCATATCTAAATCAACTGCAGAATAATCAACCGGATCTAAAATTTGTATGAACTGTGGAGATTTTGAGATTACAGTTGCAGTTTCAATTTCATCGGATTTTTTAACAAGTTCAATATCTTCCATATTTTTCATAGGGATATTGTGTTTTTTATTTGTTGAAATTTCGACTCCAACAAGGCTATTTTTGCTGATGCTGGTTACTTGCATTATTTTATTGTCATATCTGATAAAATCACTGATTTCAAATTCGGGAATTCTTACAGAAATCCAGATTCGGTAAAGTCCTTTTCCAGTGGACTTATCTTCACTAATCAGTCTTGGAGATTCCTTTATGATTCCTCCAAATTCTTCTTTCAGTGCTTCGGCTACTTTTTTGCCGGATTTAAATGAACCGATATAATAGTCGTAGCCTTCTTTAAGTTTAGCTATTTGAGGGCAATATGCAAGTTTATCGGATTTTGACTGCTTTATTAATGTTCTTTCAACTACTTCGTCCGCTTTGGCATATTCTTCAGATTTTATTTCTCTGTTATCTGCTCTAAACTGTACTACGGTTTCATAGTATCCGGATTGTATTTTGCTGCAGCTTGGACAAACTGTTTTTTGGATTTTAACTTGAGTATCATGGGTTTCTTCAATCTCCACTCCATGAACCTCTCCAACAACTTCGACATAGCAGTCTGCAATTGTTCCTTTGATGTTGTCTATTTCAAGATTAATGATTTCATTTGAAACTTCATCAGCAATTTTTATGTTTCTCTCAAGTGCTCGGTAGATAATCTCTTCTTCGGGAATAAATTCTTCACTCCATTTCCCTTCTTCGAGTTTACTGTTACAGTGGCTGCATATTTGTACTTTGATACGTTTGGGAAGTTCAATCATTTGAAATTCCTTTAAAAAACAATCGATACAGATATCGCCAACCATTTCCTTATCTGTACTTCCGCACTCTGGACAAAACATGCTATCAATAAAAAATAAAATAAAAAAAGTAGAATTATAATGATTTTAAAGGTGCTGTTGCACCGCATGCAGCACATTTAAGCAAGAATATTCTACCTTCTCTTATAATTCTAGTATCTGGTCTGTTACATTCGTGGCAAATTACGTATTTGTCTACATAATCTTCAATTCTTTCATTGATTAAGTAATGGGTAAATTTACCTTGTAAAATTGCTCTTTGACCTTCAATATTTCCTGCAGTACCTAATTCTCTCATTAAGAATTTTAATAAATGTTGAGGGTCTCTGTTTAAACCTTCTGCAACATCTTTAAAGTTTTTAATAAAGGTTCTATTACCTTGGATATCTGAATAAGCTTTAGGGATTTTGAATCTTTTATGTTCAAATACTTCAGGAGGTAATTGGTCTATTGCTCTTTCTAATAAATCTTCGTATTTATCCATGTTATCTCTCCTATAAAAATCAGTATAAGTATAATATATTAAATTTGGTTTTAATCCTTTATTAATGTATTGTTAATTTAGGGTGGTGATTTAATTTGTGTGAAAAAAATAAAAAAATAATGGTGGAAATCTTAAGCACGCTTAAGATATCCTGTTGATGGAATATAAATTAATCCTTTTTGATTTAAGTTTCTGACAAATGCATTGACTTTTTCTTCACTCATGTCGTATTTTTCAGCCATGTTGGATATTAAAACATTAAGCGGTGCCTGATCGCCGTATTCTTCTTCTAAAAGACCAATTTCTTCCATGACTCTTTGCATTTTTTCCCTTTCGGATGTAGGTGTTCTTCCTTCCATGACTTCGATATCGATTTCTCCAGTTTCTGGATCTACTCCTACTTCTTTAAGACAGGCCATTTGCAGTTTAACAGCTTTTTCAGCATCTTCTTTATCTACAGTATCCTTAAGTTTAATTTTTGCACTTGCTTCTGATAAACGAATAATCGCTTCCAGTTGCCTTGCGGTAATAGGTACTGGTGCCTGTTCTTCTTTATTGCTGTTCCTTGTACTGACATAGAATTCTCTTAAAATTTCATTAGCTTCATCAGTTAAAACAGGATTTACATTTTTACGGGCATAAGCAATATATTTTCTAAGGAGTTCAGGTTCAATTTCATAATCAACAGTATTTGACTGGTGTATTTTCAAAATGTGTTCTGCTAATTTTGAATCTCCTTCAACACTTGGTTTATCTTCAATTACAAATATCAAATCAAAACGAGAAATAATTGGTGCAGGCAAATCAATTTGTTCTGCAAGAACTTTAAACCTGTCGAATCTTCCGAATTTAGGGTTTGCCGCTGCAAGAACGGAACATCTGGAATTCAATGTTGCCATAATTCCTGCTTTTGCAATACTTACTGTCTGTTGTTCCAATGCCTCGTGAAGTGCGGATCTGTCTTCAGACCTCATTTTATCGAGCTCGTCAACACATACGTTACCTTGGTCTCCAAGAACCAATGCTCCTGCTTCTAATGACCATCCGCCAAGTTCGTCTCTAACTGCTGCTGCAGTTAACCCAGCACCTGTTGTACCTTTACCACTTGTATAGATACTTCTTGGCGCTAATCTTGAAACATATTTCAGTATCTGGGATTTACCGATACCAGGGTCCCCAACAATAAGAATGTGGATGTCTCCCCTTAATTTTGTTTCATCTTCAAGCTGTTTTGCAGCTCCTCCAAACAGTTGCAGGGCAATTGCTTCCTTTACTTCCCTGTACCCTCTAATTGAAGGTGCAGTCGATTTAATGATTTTGTCATAAATATGAGGATCTTTTGATAATTCTATAATTTTCTCTTCATCTTCTTCGGAAAGTTGCAGCTCTTCAAATTCCTGTTCTAATGGTTCAATGTGATTAACGTAGATGTAATTTTTAAATTTACCACTTCTTTCTTCCCTAAATGTCTTTAATGTTCCAGTAATTCTTACTTTGTCTCCGGGATTTAACTGGTCTACTAAATCATCCTCTAAAACCATCAGCATTTGTTTCGGTTCGGTTCCTCCGGATAAATTTTCCAAAGGTTCTTGCATTCTTGCTGTTTGGGTATCAATGTATTTTGATTCTTCCTGAAGCAATCTGAATGATCTTCCACCACATTCACTACACAATGAAGGTTCAATGATTCTATTTCCAGAACTTTGCTCTACTTCGTGTAATCTCATACATCCTCTACATTCGAATACTCCAGTCTCAATACGTGGTCTGATTTCATCTGTTTTTCTTACAATTCCGTCTGCTGCAACAAATGTTCCAATATACTTACTCAACAATGTCTTTAAAGGTATGATATTGGTCATATTCTCAAAACGAATATTGATATCAGCATCCTTTACAAGGGGGTCGATGTTTTTTATTGCTATTTGAGCAGCTTCAATAACTTCTTCAGGTTTATCTATTAACAAATCCGCAAGGTCAGGATCAAACATTTCAAGCTGATTGTAATCTACAGTAAGTGATCGCTCATCCGGATATGTTTCAAGTATTTCGAATACGTCATCCTTATATGATGTCGCAAAAAATTCTTCGAATTTTATAATTGATGTTTGAGATTTAGTAGTAGAATTCATTATAATTTAATTAATATTTCATCACTTAAAAAAATATTGTAAGAGAGCATGTGATAAGTAAAAAATATATATTAAAATCTATATATCTAATAGTTAATTAGAAAATTAATTTTTAAAATGAGGTTATTATGAGGAAATCAAGATTAAGCTTATTTAAATCTACTTCTATGTTAATTTCTGTCGTTGGAATTATTATGGTAGTTGCAACAATCATAGTTGTAGCTTATGTGGGTTATAGCGCGGTTTCATCAGGTATCACAAATGAAATATCCTCAGGTACACAATATGATGAACTTGCAGGGTTGAAATCATCATACAGTAATCTGTCAATGCAATTTGACAGTATCAAAGCCACTTATTATTCTGGCGGTACTGATGATGTTAAAAAATATAATGATGCTAAAATAGAGTTGTCAAGAGCAAACTCGGCTATTGAAAATGTTCAAAGTGCATTGGATGCTAATAAGCCGTCTAATGAAGTAGATAGTAGAATCGATTTTGCTAAAGAGAAACTCAAAGCGGCTACTGATGCATATAATAAATTATAAAATTATTTTTCTTTTCTATTTTTTTTACCTTTATATTCCAGTCCTACAACATACATTTCAGAACTTTTTTTACGGGATGATGCAGGTTTTGTTGTTTTAACTTTCCTGAATTTGCCTTTAAGTGAATCTAACATGGCTTTATATTCGGGACCCTGAAAAACTTTCATAACAAGGTTTCCTTTGCGCTCCAGTATATTTTCTGCTATTTCGATTACTGTGTTTGTTAAATCAATTGACCTTAACTGGTCGATATTTTTTATTCCGGATAATGAAGGTGATGCGTCAGACATTACCACATCTGCTTTCCCTCCAATGATTTCCATAATCTTTTCCTGCACTTCTGGTGTTGTAAAATCTCCTCTAATTCCATAGTAGTTCTCTTCATGGAATTTCTTAAATCTGTTTAAATCGACTCCGACTACTATTCCCTCTTCACCTACCTTTTCAAGAGCAACCTGTGACCATCCTCCTGGTGCGGCTCCAAGGTCAACAACTGTGTTTCCTTCCTTTAACAATTTGAATTTTTTATCCAGCTGTTTAAGTTTATATGATGCACGTGAGCGATAATCTTCCTTTTTAGCTTTTTTATAATAGGGGTCATTGTGTTTTTCCATTTGCCATTTGCTTCCCATTTTAATCCCTCTTAAATTTGTCAAAGTCAAGTGCGCTGCAAACCGGAGCTCCAATTTTAACAATTTCAACATCCACTTCTTTATTATTGATTTCAAGTAGCATTACTGTTCTGTCTGCAAGTCTAGGAACAATTGGACTTCCTGGATTGATTAACAGCACTCCGTCGGTTTGTTCTATTTTTGGTTGATGTGAATGGCCTGAAACTAAAATGTCTGCGCCCAGTTCCTTTGCAAGGTATACCAGTTGCTGGGTGTCTCCTCTGGGATATACTTCTCCATGAACTATTCCAATTTTAAGCCCTTCAGCTTCAACTATTTTTGCTTTAGGTAGTTTAATTCCACCGACTCTATCCATATTTCCCTGAACTGCCATCACTGGAGCTATTTCTTCTAATTCTTCAATAACTTCAAGAGAAGTCAAATCTCCTGCGTGTAATATTAAATCAACATTGCTAAATGCATCGAGCACATTTTGGGGTAGTTGCTTTGCTCTATCTGGTATATGGGTATCTGAAATTAAACCGATTAACATTTTATCTTATCCTATTAAATTCAAATAATTATTTGTTTTTCATTATTTTTAATGTTATCAAATAAAAAATATTATAAATTCGATAAAATATATATAATATTATCATTCTTTTAGGAGAAGATATAATGGGAGAAGTTAAAAAAGAAGATATTTTGGATATTTTGGCTGGTTATGACAAGGAAAATATAACAATAGCAACCCTTGGAAGCCACACTTCTTTACATATTTTGCAAGGTGCTAAAGAAGAAGGTTTTAGAACAGCTATTGTCTGTCAAAAAGGAAGAGAAATTCCATATCAAAGATTTAATGTTGCCGATGAATACATTATCGTTGATGAATTCAAGGATATTGTAAATGAGGAGGTTCAACAACAGCTTAGAGATATGAATGCAATCGTAATCCCTCACGGATCCTTTGTGGCATATGCAGGACTTGACAACGTTGAAGATAAATTCAATGTACCGATGTTTGGAAACAGGGATGTGCTTAGATGGGAAGCTGAAAGGGACAAAGAAAGAGCATTGCTTGTAGAAGGAGATGTGAGAATTCCTTTCAAATACAATGACCCTTCCGAAATTGACAGGCCTGTAATGGTTAAGTTCCCAGGCGCAAGAGGTGGAAGAGGTTACTTTGTAGCATCATCCACTGAAGAATTTGATGCAAAAATTGATGCCATGAAAGCACGTGGCTGGTTAGAAGACAGTGATGTTGAAGCAGCACATATTGAAGAATATGTTTCAGGTTGTAATTACTGTATACACTATTTCTACTCCGCACTTGATGATACTGTTGAATTAATGGGTATGGACACAAGATACGAATCCAGTATTGACGGATTTGTAAGAATGCCTGCAAAAGATCAATTGGACATTGATTTAAGCCCATCTTATGTTGTAACTGGTAATCACCCTGCAGTAATTCGTGAATCATTACTTCCTCAAGTATTTGATATTGC
The DNA here is from genome assembly GCF_902764455.1 of uncultured Methanobrevibacter sp. Lineage (NCBI taxonomy): Archaea > Methanobacteriati > Methanobacteriota > Methanobacteria > Methanobacteriales > Methanobacteriaceae > Methanobrevibacter > uncultured Methanobrevibacter sp. The sequence goes on along the minus strand of NZ_CACWVY010000003.1, from coordinate 81,023 downwards.
TGATAAATTAACTGAAAGTGCTAAAAAATTAGTTGCTCCTGGTTTAAATGGTCCATTCTGTATGCAAACACTTGTAAATGATAATTTGGAAGTAATTTGTTTCGAAATTAGTGCAAGAACTGATGGTGGAACAAATACATTTATGGATGGTTCTCCTTACTCCTACCTGACTTACGGCAAACCAATGAGTATGGGTAGAAGAGTGGCTGTTGAAATTAAAAGAGGAATAGAAAGAGATGAATTAGAAAAAATAATAACATAAATTTGTTATTATTTTTTGTTTTTCTTTTTATTTTTACCTATTTTTTGCTGTTTTTCATATTCTATTTTTGCTTTTTCACGACTTCTTTTTGTCCATGCACCAACAAAACCTACAAGTGCACCTACTAAAATGATGGCTATTGTAACAATTAGGATTCCGGTTTCAGTTGCGAAAAATCCATCAAATTTCCCCATATATCCTTCCAATGCCAAAATTACAATAATTGTTGATGCAAGTGCACCCATTAGGGTACCTGCTTTAATATTGTCTTGTCCGTATCCTGCGTATAATAGTCCTAGTGCTGAAAATGCGTATAACCAATCATTGTATTGGAATCCAAATAGTATAAATGCAGCCGCTATTGCGGTTCCAAATACTAATGCTTTAATATTTATGCCCAAATCGTATTTCATTTTATATCTCCAAAAACTTAATTATCATTTTTAGAAGCAATTGCCCCTCCGATGGCTCCTGTAATTCCCATGACTATTGCATAGTAGATTAAATCTCCTATAACTAGGAAGATGCTTGAAATTCCAGAAATTGTAAATCCTGTTAAACCTCCAAATATTCCGAGGAAACTACCTCCTATAGTTGTAGCTAGGACAAATAGTATTGCGGAAACAATTGTACCAAATGCTCCTGCAACAGCGGCATTCCAAAGGCCTCCAAGCATTCCGGAATGGGCAATATAACCTGTAATGAATCCCACAATCAGTAATCCTATAAATTCATATCTTGCGAAAAAGGCTTTTACAATTACTGCCAATATAAATCCGATAATTACAACTTTCCATTTAGTCACAGTATCACCTTTCATTATGATTATTTAATGTTGTTTATATAAGTATTTACTTATTAGTAGATATCTTTTAATTTGTCTTTAATTTGATCAAGTATTGCCTGATGCATCCTTTTTGTAAATTCTCCCTTATCATTTTGGTTTAAAACATCAAGATATCCTTGTGAAACTAGATTAAATGCAAAAGGACTTGGAATAACAGTATTTATAGTTTTTATTTCCATTTCTTCCCTGTCAATCATTTCAATTATTTTTAATGCATTTTTAATGTCCATATAATCTTCAAGCGCTTCCCTTCTCGCCTCTTTTAGAATTGAAAAGTCATCATCCATGTCCTGAACAAATTTCAAAAGGATTTTTCCCCGAACCTGCTGTCTGCCTACAGATTTGGATTCTCCTTTGTATCTTCTAAGGGTCATCAATGATCTTCCGGCACAGTGTCTGAATCTTGAAGCCAGTGTTTCTGTTTTATTTAATGCATTTGTCAATATTGTTTCAAAATTCTCCGGTGTAATCTCACGGAATGATTCTAAACCTCCGATTTTTCCGTCAGAACTTAAATAAAATCCATTGTCTGAAATTGAGATTGTAATGTTCATATTGTATTTTTGAGCAACAATATAAGCAACGGCTCTTGACAGTGCATCGTTCACCTTTCTTCCGAATAAAGAATGGAATATTACAAAACGTCTTCCGCCAAATCCTTTATAATATTCAATTAATAATCTTCGTTTTGTTGGAATTTGGGCGTATTTAAACTGTTCAATAAAGTATTCATAAATTGAATTGGCTGCAAAATCATCAACATATAAATATTCATGAATGAATTCCATAATTTCCTCTTTGCTTCTTCTGTATTGGAATCTAGAATCCATATGGTCTCTAAATTGTTGGATGTCCATTGCCAAATCAAAAGCTAGCGGGAGTTGCTGTGAAAACCATGAAGGGATTGTTGGGGGTCCGCTTGCAGGACTTACATTAATTGTCATTCCTTTTCCGTAGTTGAATCTGAAAGTTCTGCCTCCCAGAACAAAAGTATCTCCTTTTTTCAGTCTTTCCATAAATGTCTCTTCAATTTTTCCAACGGTTTCTCCATCACATTTGACAAGAACTCCTGAAGAATCAGGTATTGTTCCAATATTTGTTGAATAAAGCATTCTGGCTAGTTTTCCACGCTTTCCAAATGTGTTTTCTTCATAGTCAATCCAGATTTTTGCATAAACATATCTCTCTTCGAGTTCAGGATATTCTCCTGCCATATAACTTAAAACATCTTCATAATCATCTCTTGAGAGGTCTTTGTAGCAGTAACTTTTGCGGATTACATCATATGCATAGTCAATATCCCATGGATTTTCAATGCTCATTCCGTAAATGTGCTGTGCCAGGACGTCTAAACAGTTTTTGGGGATTGAAATTTTGTCAATTTTGCCTTCTTTTGCATTTTTTAAAAGCACGGAACATTCAACCAAATCGTCACGGTCTGTAACAATTATTTTTCCTCTTGATTTTTCATGTAATTTGTGCCCGCTACGCCCAATTCTTTGAAGGGCTCTTGCAACGGATTTTGGGGAGTTTATTAAAACAACCAAATCAATGTATCCTATATCAATTCCAAGTTCCAGTGATGTTGAAGAAACAACTGCTTTTAATTTTCCTTCCTTCAACTTGTTTTCTGTTTCCAAACGCACTTCTTTTGATAGTGAAGAATGGTGAGCCATTATGTTTGAATTGTTGTAATGCATGGGATACATTTTCTTTAAATTATAAACAAAACGTTCTGTTCCGCTACGGGTATTTGTAAATATTAATGTGGTTTTGTTTTCCCAAATCAAATCATCCAACAGGTCATACATTCCGAGTTTCGTATCTTCCTCGTCGGCCAGCACGATATCGCTTACAGGACACATTACTTCCATATCAAGTTCTTTTAAATAGTTTATATTAACTATTTTGCAGTTTCGCTCCACTCCATATTCGTATCCTACAAGAAATTTAGCAACTTCTTCAAGTGGACTGACAGTTGCTGATAAGCCGATACGTGTGTATTGTCCAATCAAATGTTGCAGTCTTTCTAGAGATAGGCTTAAATGCACTCCTCTTTTATTTTCAGCAAGTGAATGGATTTCATCAATGATTACATATTTTACGTGACTTAATTTTTCTCTGAATTTGGGAGCTACGAGTAAAATGGATAATGTTTCGGGAGTTGTAATAAGGATGTGTGGTGGCTTTTTAAGCATTTTTTGTCTTTGATATTGTGATGTATCTCCTGTTCTGACGGCTTTTCTAATTCCTAATTCTTTTCCAGCTATTTTTTCAATGCCGTTTAATGGTTCATCCAAATTTTTTTCAATATCATTGTCTAGTGCTTTTAGCGGTGAAATGTAAATGCAGTATACTTTATCTTCCAGCTGATCTTTCTCGGCCAACCTTGTTAAATCGCTTATAACTGATAGAAACGCTGTCAATGTTTTTCCAGAACCGGTTGGTGATGATATTAGAATATTGTTTTTTTTGTGAATGTCAATGATTGCTTTTTTCTGAGCTGGTGTGAAATCTTCAAAATTTGAATTAAACCAAGTTCTAACCCATGGATGCAAAGTTTTAAAAATTTGCTTTTTGGAATAGCTTTTTGTCTGTTCTTCAATCATTTTACATTCCTCTGTTTTTATTATTTATAATATGTTCTTGTATTTATATTAATTTTCAAGAGAAGTGTTATTTTAAATTTTGAATAATATTTACTTGGCTTTGAAATTTAATTAAGTTAGTTTGGATATTTACGAATTTTTTTAATAATAATTATTAAATAGTTAGATTTTACAAATAATATAAACATAGGCTCATGCCTAGGTGGTATAAAAATGAAAAACTATTTTGATATTAAAGATAAAGTTGCACTTATTACTGGTGCTTCCTCAGGTCTTGGTTGGCAAATTGCTCAAGCATATGCAAGCCAAGGTGCAAAATTAGCATTATTTGCTAGAAGAGAAGAAAGACTCTAAGAAAATGTCGCTGAAATCGAAAAAGAATTCGGTACTGATGTAATGTACGCTGTATGTGATGTTGGAGACTATGACAGTATCACCGCAGCTGTTGCAAAAGTTATGGATGCTTACGGTAGAATTGACATTTTGGTTAACGCAGCAGGTATGGGAAACAACAAAATGGTTACCGATCAAACTAATGAAGAATGGGAAAGACACATTCACATTGACTTGAGCGGTGTATACTACATGTGTAAAGCTGTTGGAGAAATAATGATTGAACAAGAATATGGTAAAATCATCAACATCGGTTCAATTCACTCAAGAGTAATCTTCCCTGGTGGAGGAATTAGTGCATACTCCTCAGCTAAAGGTGGAGTAATGAACTTAACCAAAAACTTAGCTGTTGAATGGGCAAAATACAATATTACCGTTAACGCAATTGGTCCTGCTGTATTTGAAACAGAATTAACTGTTGACTCCATTGAAATGGATGGATTTATGGACCTTATTGCAGCATACTGTCCTGCAGGTAGATTAGGTAAACCTGGTGAATTAGATGGTATTGCAATTTACCTTGCATCTGATGCATCTAGTTTCTGTACAGGACAATTAATCTGTATTGACGGTGGTTGGACTGCTATTTAAATAAGAGATTTTTCTCTTATTTATTTTACTTTTTTTATTAACATATTAACTGAATTTTACATTAACGTTCACTCATTTATTTTTCAATCTATTTTTTTAATATGGAATGTATCATAAGAATTGAAATCTCAAAATGTTAATGTTAATGTTATATATTACTTGAAAACTAATTTAATATCATGTCTAATTTAAGTTTTGAAGAAGCTATTAACAATTTATCAGATGATGATGTTAAAGTTAGAAAAGAAGCTATCGAATCATTAGTTGGAATTACTGATGAGGATGCTATTGAACCATTAATTAAAGCTACTACTGATGATAATGCACAGGTAAGATTTAAAGCAGCTGAAATTTTAGGTAGTATGGGTGATGTGGCTGTTGATAAATTAATCGATGAATTTGAAAATGCAGAAGGTAAGGATAAACGTTTTTTAGCATTTGCACTTAAAGAAACAGGTGATAAAAAAGTTATTCCATATTTTGTTAAAGCAACTGAAGATGATGATTTTGGTGTTAGAAAAGTTGCTGTACGTTCTTTAGGTGAACTTCAGGCTGAAGAAGAATTGGATACCATTGCAAAATGTCTTGAAGATGAGGACTGGGGTGTTAAACTCGCTGCAATTCAAGCATTGGGTGATATTGCAACTGATGAATCAATTGACTTAATCAAAAAGGCAAGAAAAACTGAAGATGATAAGGACTTCAAAAAATCTTGTAATAAAGCAATTAAAAAGGCTCAAAAAAGACAAAAAGCTAAAGCTTCTGGAGAATCTATTGTTAATGTTATTCCTATGAGCACAATTAAAGAAATGGAAAAAACCAATCTTCAAAAAGCTATTAAAGAATATGAAAAATATGTTGAAGCAAAAATGCCTAAAGATGCTCCATATAAAAGATTATGTGTTCTTTACAGAAAATCCAATGATTATGACAATGAGGTTAGAGTCATTGAGACTGCAATTGAAGTATTTGCAGACAATGATAAAAAATTAGCTTACTTTGAGAAAAGATTGGCTAAATTAAAATAGTTATATTTTTTTAACTTCGTAGAGATTTTCTCTTTTATTCTTTAAAAGTGGAAGTTCTTCTCTTACTCTTTTTATTTCATTTAAATCAATTTCACCAAATATTATTTCTTCTTCTGTACCTGCTTCGGCTATAACTTCTCCCCAGGGATTTGTTATTATGGAATGGCCGAAACTGTGATATGATGCCTCTTTATTTAATGCAGGTGCCACTCCAACACAATAAACCTGATTATCCAAAGCCCTTGACCTAAAAAGAAGCTCCCAATGTGCTGGTCCGGTTGTCATATTAAATGCACCAGGATAAAATAGGATTAATGCTCCATTTTCAACCATAATTCTTGCAAGTTCTGGAAAACGAATGTCATAACATATTCCAATGCCTATCTTTCCAAATTCTGTTTCAACAACTGTAAATTCATTTCCTGCAGTTAAAACATCTGACTCTTTAAATGTAATTTGATCTTTAACGTCAATGTCAAAAAGATGCATCTTTCTGTGTTTAGCTATAATTTCTCCCTCTTTGTTGAAAAGATAGGAGGTATTGTATAAATTTTCATTTTCCTTTTCGGGGATGGAACCTGCTAAAATGTAAACGTTATTATTTCTTGCAAGTGAAGATATTTTATTTAACGTAAAACTCTCATCTTCCCTTTCACAATATTCAATGAATTTCTCATTGGAATAAGGGCAGTTAAACATTTCGGGTAAAATAATAAAATCAGCATTTTTACAGGCTTTGCTTATCAGTAGCCTAGCATTTTTTAGATTCGCTTCTTTATCATCGATTACATTCATCTGACAAAGAGCAAGCTTAAGTTTTGTCATAATAATCCTATTAAAATAAGAAAGGTAAGTATGAAATTAATCATACTTAAATAATGTCTGCGGAATTAATAACTGTCTCGATGCTATTGGTTTTTAAAGAGTCAATAGAATCTCCAGTTACTTTGAATACATACAATTTGCCATCATTTAGCACAGAAACATATCTTGTGAAGTTTCCATCAGCATTTTTGACAATGAAATTTGATGCATTTGTGCCATCTATTGTTTTATTGTCAAGAAGCTCAACCATATCTCCTGCAAATAGTGCATTACTAATCCTTTGCTGATTAATCTCTTGCAGGGAACTAGCACTGCTTGTGATATTATAATATTCTATAAGTGTATTATTTTCATCTTTGAAAAATATGGCGTCGCCATGTTCTGCGTCACTGAGATTTGTCCTTTCCCAATTTTCAGGGTATTTAAAAGCAAAGTTATTAGCATTATATTCAAGTAAACTGCTGGAACTTTGAGTAGATTTATCATGTGATCCTGTAAGGACAATTCCACAAATTACAATTAAAGTAATAAGCAATATGATTCCTATAATGAGCTTTTTTTCTTTAATGATGTCAAGTGTACTTTGTTCTCCGGAAGGTTTTTTCTCCGTATTTTTATTTTTTGAAGCATCAACTTTTGGATCCATACTGATTGTGCTTTCTTTTTTAGGAGCAAAACTTTGTTCATTTTCAAAGATGCTATCCTTTCTGCGAGCTTTAACTTTAGGTTTGGGAAAGTTATATCCGCAATTTCCACAAACTGGAGCACCATCATAACTAGGATTTCCACATTCAGGACATTTTTTCACAAATTAACCTCCATTGAATTTACATTTATAATAAATTAATGTATATTTATAATAATGTTTTTATTTATATAAAAATATATTCTATAATGTCGTGATAAAATGGTTGATGAAAAAAACATTAATGTTAATGATATAAATTATGCAGTTTATAAAATTGGAGATTGGAAAAACAGCTATGAAATAAATCAGATTGGTTTATCTAGTGAGATTCCAGCTACTAAAAATACTATTGATCATGTTAAATTTTCAATGGAGGAAATTAGAAACACAGAATTTTCAATTTCTGATAAAAAAGTTAACGGATTTGTAGCTATTGCAATGCAATTGAATCCTAAAGTCCAGGAAATGGAGTTGGATGATGTTGTTTCTCTTGAAGCTGAAGAATACGATAATATCCTTTCTGAATTGGATAATCTGGAATTATTGGATGATGACAGTACCCTTCCTCTTGAGGGGGAGGAGTATCTGATTTATAAATTGCAAAAAGACTGCCATGTAACAACTTCAACTCCTGCCAATGATTTCACTAAAAAGTTCTATGAAAATGAATTGAAAAAAATTGAAGATGCATTAGACTAAAATGCGTCTAATGTTACCTTTTTATCTCTTTTTAACTCACGAGGAGGTTCGATTGAAACAAATTCAATGCCCTCTTCCTCAATCATTTCAAGTGCATCATCCATAATTGACGGTGCCACAAGCAATCCTCGGATTTTTTTCTTTTGTGATTGGCATTCTTTAAGATAATCATTTTCTGTATTTTCAAAATCTAAAAGATATCTTTTGAGTTGTTTTACTGCACTTACGCCTGCTTTACGTGCTTTCAGCTCTAAAATCATTAAATTATTGTCGCTGTCTTTTCCTAAAATATCAATAAATCCGTGTTCAACACTATATTCTCTGGCAGTTGGAGTAAATCCCTCTTCAATCATATGAGGTTTGTCCATAATCATATCGCCCATGTCCTTTTCATATCCTGCCTGTTCTAGTTCTTCAAAATCTTCGATATTGGCGTAATTGATAAATTGGATTTGTCTTATTTCGACGGTTAATAACTCTTTAGGAGTTCTTCTGTGGCTTTCCAAGAATAAATTTTCATTTTTAATGTATGCTCTTGTTTTTGATTTTGGAGGCTGCCAGTTAACAGGTTCTACTTTCTTTTCCTGATGGATTAAAAATGCACCATCAGGTTTTATCATAATGATTCGCTCTCCCCAGTTTAATTCACTTAATGCACGGCCTTCATAATTGACTTTACAGCAGGCAAATATTGTTATTGTCGCTCTTTTTCTTAAAGCTTCATGAACAAGGTCATATGCATCATTGCTATTGGGTTTTTCTAAAATTTTATATTTCATCACAATAACATTGTTTAGATTACTTTAAATAATTTGTTTTTAAAATAATTATTAATTATCAATTTTTAATGGGGGCATTAATATTTTTGATGACGAATTCTTTGAAAATGAAAAAAAGCAGTTTATAATGGATTCATTTAAATTTCAAAATGGTAAAGTGTTAAATGATGTAAAAGTTGAATACATGACATTTGGAACTCCCAAATATGATGAGAATGGAAGAATCAGCAATGCAATTCTTTATTGTTCAGGGTCTCTTGGAAATTTCAGCGGCATCAATAAGATTTTACCATTAACATTTGAAAATTGTCCATTTGATGCCAATAAATATTTTTTTATTAGTTTAACCGCTTTAGGTTCATCAGGGTCATGTTCTCCTTCATTAACTGGCCTTAAAAATAATTTCCCAAAATATTCAATTGTTGATGTTGTTAATTTTCAGAAACAATTTTTGGCTGAAAAATTTGATATTGCACATGTTTTGGGCTTGATTGGTAATTCTATGGGGGGTTTTGTAGGTTTAACTCAAGCTATTGAATATCCTGATTTTCAGGATTTCATAATCTGTGGAGTAAGCAGTTATAAGGTTGCAGGTCATGATTTCATTCTTTCAAGATTCGTTGATGAGATTATTGAATCTGATCCTGATTATGCTAAAGGTGAATTAACTTATTCACTAATCAGAACTTTAAGAATTGCATGTCTGGCAGAATTTAACTTCGGTCTTTCAAAGGAAGCCTTAAGAAGCAAAACTAATGAAGAGTTAAGTATTGAGTTTGAAGATTTTGGAAATGAAATGATTGAAACTGACATTTATGATTTAAAATACTGCAATAAAGCTAGTATGGAATATAATGTTGAGGATGATTTGGATAAAATCAAATCGAAAGTTTTGATTGTTTCATGCAAACAGGATCCTCATTTTCCGCCGGAACTTGACGGCATACCAATGTCTGAAATGATTAAAAATTCTGAATTGATAGTTATGGACTCTGAATTGGGTCATTTGTGTTTTAATGAACTTGAAAATATTTCCTATGAGCTTAAAGAATTCATGAGTGATTTTTGATGATAGTTGAAATTGTTGATTATGGTGTGGAATCTGGAAAGTATTTCATTGAATATTCAGTTTCAGGTTTGTCTTTAAATCAAATGGAATTTCTAAATAGTGAGTTATCGGAAAAAACTGAAATTTGTGGAGATATTTTCAAAATTAAAATGTATTTTAATGAAAAATTATATCCATTTCAAAGTGATGTCGCTAAAATGAGAATTGACGACTTTATTGCGCGTGAAGAGATTGAAATGAATATATTTCTTTCAAGTTTTTTAGAGGATATGTGATTTTTTGCATTAGATTGTTCGTGTGTTGTAAAAATATATTTCAGTCAATTTTATATATGAATCAAATTATATTTTCTAATGAGACATATGAAAATTGAAAATTCGGAACTTGGTTATGGAAAGTATATTTTAAATGAGTTTGAATTTGAATATGGTAGAACTCTTAAAGGTGTGCAGGTTGAATATACAACTCGCGGAACTCCAAAATATGATGATGAAGGTAATATAGTCAATGCAGTTATTTATTGTCATAAATTTAATGGTAATCATGCTTCTATAGATGATTTATATCAATTAATTGGCAATAATGGTGCTTTATCAGATTATGGATTTTTCTATATTTCCATTACATCATTAGGATTTCCAGAATCCTGTTCTCCATCTGTATCCAAGTTGAAGTATGATTTCCCACAATATTCGATAAAAGACTGTGTAAATTTTAAAAGACAATTTTTGGCTGAAAAGTTCAACATTACACATGTTCTTGGTATTGCAGGAAGTGGAGTTGGAGGATATGAAGTATATACTTGGGCATGCGAATATCCGGATGAAATGGACTTCATAATTTTAGGATCTAGCTCTTATAAAACAAATGGTTATAGATATGTTTCATCTAAGATTATGGATGCAATGATTGATTCGGCGGATGCATATTATGATGATAATTATAGTGAATCATTATTTAGAGTCATGATTTCAATCAACAGATTAATGTATTCGAATAACTTTTCTAAACAAGTATTTCAAAACATGTCTCGTGATGAGATTGATGTTTTGATGGATGATTTTGTTGATCAGGGACTATTTGTTGATATCTATGATTTTAAATTTAGAAATGATGCGGTTTTAGTATATGATGTTGAAGAAAAATTGGAAAATATCAAAGCAAAAACGTTAATTATCAGTTTTTCTGAGGATATTTATCATCCTCCGGAATATGACATATATCCTTTAAAAGGTAAAATTGAAAATCTTAAAATACATATTTTTGATTCAAAAGAATATCACACTTCTGAAGATGATTATTCTATAGCTACTGACGTTCTTTTAGAATTTTTAGAGGAGTTTAAACAATGAAATTTTCTTTTTCATATTTTTTTGATAAATCATGTAGGTTATGAGAATTTAAATATTATTGCGTTGAGTGCCGTTAGGAGTGTTGGGATATGGTAGTTTATGAAACTCGTAATTATGTAATGGATTCTTTTGAATTTAGTTATGGCAGAGTTCTTGAAAATGTGGATGTTGAATATGAAGCTTTTGGAACTCCAAAATATGATGATGAAGGTAATATAATCAATGTAATATTGTTTTTCCGTACATTTCAAGGAACCTATTCATTTATATCAAGTTCCAGGGAATATGTTATGGAGAATAGTGATTTTCCAGAGGAATTTTATTTTATTTCAGTTCATTCATTAGGGATACCGGGCTCTTGTTCTCCGTCTTCTACAGGATTAAATGATGATTTTCCAATATATTCCTGTTTGGATGGGGTAAATTTTATAAGACAATTTTTATCAGAGAAATTCAATATTAACAAAGTTTTGGGCCTGCTTGGTGAAGGTATTGGCGGATTTCAGGCATTGACCTGGGCCTGTGAATATCCTGAGGAGATGGAATTTATTTTTATTTTAAACAGCTGTGCAAAACTTTCAGGTTATAAATTTATTTTATCTAAAACTTTTGAAAATATAATAGAGGCAGCTGATAATGACTGTGAAGACTATGGCATTTCAATGAATAAAGCGTTAGTTGCTATAAATTCATTATTATTCGCTCATTCTGCATCTAAAAAGGTATTCGATAAAATTGAAAATTATCATCTTTCATCAATATTTGATGAGTTCATGGATGAATGTTTGTTTATAGATTTATATGATTTCAAATTCAGAAATAATTGTGATAGTGAATATAATGTTGTAGATAAGTTGTCTAACATTAAAGCTAAATCAATGTTTATTGGAACAAATAAAAATTATTTTGACTCTGATTTGGATATGGCTCCATTTAAAGAATTTGTTAAGGATTCCATTGTGTTAACATATGATGATGAAAGAGAAGATTATTATTTCAATCAGGATGATTATGTTACTATCGAACCTGAATTAATTTCATTTATAAGTCAGTTTAAAAAATAAGTTGTTAATGCTAGTTTAACTAGCATTTAACATGTGTTCGACAGCTTTTCTGGAGTTGTCTGCAACTTCTTTTGGTAAAACAATTTGAGGATCTTCGTTGATTAATGCATCTCTTACTTTTTCTAAGGTGTGTAATTTCATTGTGTTACAAATTGCCCCTTCAAGAAGAGGATATAACTTTTTGCCAGGAACTTCTGCATTGATTCTGGTAATCATATCAATTTCAGTTCCTATAATAAATTCTTCTTTGTCACTTTCAGCAATGTATCTTAACATTCCTCCTGTTGACATTACTTTATCGCAGGCTTTTTGAACTTTAATATCACATTCCGGGTGGCAGATTACTTCTGCATTAGGGTATTGTTCTCTTTTAAGTTCAACATCTTCTACATGGAATAATCTGTGAACGTAACAGTGTCCGTCTTTTGGAACAGGAATGATTTCCTTGTCTAATTTTTCAGCTACATGGGTTCCAAGGTTTTTATCAGGTCCAAATAGGATTTTATCATGAGGCAAGCTTTCTGCAACTTTAACAGCATTTGCTGAAGTACATAATGTATCTGCATGCTGTTTGGCCTCGGCAATACTGTTTACATAAAGAATAACTCCTGCATCAGGATGTTCTTTTTTAGCTTCGAGCAATACTTCCTCTGGAAGCATATGTGCCATAGGACATTCAGCTTCTAAATTTGGAATAACAATCTTTTTATCAGGATTTAATATAAAAGCAGTTTCTGCCATGAAATCAACGCCACAGAATATTACTAAATCCTTGTCTTCAATTTCGGATGCTTTTATACATAATTCTAATGAATCTCCAAGAAAGTCGGCAATTTCCTGAATTTCTTTAGGCTGATAATTGTGTGCTAATATTATAGCATTTTTTTCTTCTTTTAATCTTAAAATTTCTTCTTGTATTGAACTACTCATTTTTTTTCACCCATCATAACTATATATTTTCTAATATCGTTGGTTATTATTACTTTATATTTATCTCTAGCAGAGATTATTAACTTCCACCTATCATCACTGTCATAATCTTTTACCCAAAAGGATACTTTAAGTTTGACTTGTATAAAACTGGTTTCATTTACAAAAATATAAGGTCCTATAGTATTGTCTATTGTATCATAAGTTACAATTTTCTTAATAATATATTCTTTAAAGTCTTCAACATCAACAGATAACGGCAATCCGATATATAAATCAACCCGTCGTAGTTCATTGGATTTAAATTCATTATATGGATTATTTGTTAATGTGGAGTTGGGAATATGAATTTTTACTCCTAAATTATCAACGATAACAGTTGATCTAAGGGAAATACTCTCAATAGTTCCTTTCAGACCATCAATTTCAAGACTGTCTCCAACTTTAATGCTTTTTCCAAGAATTAATATGATTCCCGAAAATAAATTGGAAATAATATCTTTTGCTGCAAAACTCACTGCAATACCTACAATACCTAAACTCAATAATGTTCCGGTAAGGTTTACTCCAAAGAAGCTTAAAATATACATTAATGCAACAAAATATATTGCATAGGTTACAAGGTCTTTTGCCAGGTATGCTGCAGTCATATCTCGATTAAACCGCTCTCTTTTTTTCATTAAATATGAAATCAGTCTTGTTATGATTGTTGTTGAAATAACAATGATTATTATGTAAATCAAAATTCTTAAATCATTATCAAGTGTTGCTAGGAGATCCATAGTATCATTTAAGTTCAATTTCCATTAAATCGTAAGCGATTTTAGTATTTTCAAAAATTTCTCGTGCTTCATTTAATATAATTTTAGAAAATTCTCCGTTATAGCGTGTACTGATATGAGTTAAGATTAATTCTTTACAGTTGGATTGTTTTGCAACATATGCTGCATCGGCTGCTGTTGAATGTCCATGCTCTTCTGCATTTTCTTCATCTTGCCTTGAAAATGTTGATTCGTGAATTAGCAGTGTGCTGTCTTTTGCAAAGTAAATCATTTCCTCACAGGGTCTTGTGTCTCCGGAATATGTGAGTTTAATTCCTTTTCGGGGTTCTCCAAGAACCTGCTCAGGTTTTATGATTTTCCCGTCAACTTCAACTTCCTGTCCATTATGCAATTTCCCAAAAAGAGGACCTACTGGAACTCCCAGTTCAATAGCTTTTTCTCTCAAAAACCTTGGTTTTTTCTTTTCTTCTATTGAATATGCAAGAGACGGAACATTGTGTCTGACATATTCGCATTTGATAATGTATTCATCAGTTTCTTCAATGATTCCGGGCTCTATTTCAATAAATTCGAGAGGATATTCATATTTGCAATAACCGAAGTTTAATATTGCATTTCTGACTTTATGTAATCCTTTGGGACCATATATTGTAAGTTTTTCTTCCCTTCCATGCAATCCTAAGGATTGTATGAGTCCTGGAAGGCCTAGAATGTGGTCGCCGTGGAAATGTGTGATAAATATCTTGGATATTTTCATAGGACTTACTTTTGTGTGAAGCATTTGTCTTTGAGTTCCTTCTCCGCAATCAAATAACATCACTTTTCCGAATGCCTTAACTGCAATTGAAACTTGATTTCTCTCTTTTGAATGGACTGCTGAAGAAGTTCCTAAAAATATAATTTCCATATATAATCACTTATATTATATTATAGAATAAATATATATTTTAATAATTATTAAAGTTTAGGTGATTTTTTGGATAAAATTATTGCATATATGCTGGCTGAAGATGAGGGATTTGGTGATATTACTTCAAATGCAGTTATTGAAAAAGATAAAATTGTAAATGCATCTATTGTATCAAAAGATGAGGGTATTTTAGCAGGTATTGAGCTTATTCGTGATTTATTTGAAGAATTTGGCATTGAAATTACCCTTTGTTTAAAGGAAGGGGTCAAAATCTCTAGAAATGATTTGCTGATATCTTTTAGGGGAGATGCAAGAACAATATTGCTTCTTGAAAGAACTGCCCTAAATTTGCTCATGAGGATGAGTGGTGTGGCCAGTGCAGCAGCAGAATATGCTGATTTGGTTAAGGAGTATGATGTGAGAATTGCAGGGACCCGTAAAACTTCACCGGGAATAGCAAAATTTGATAAATATGCTTTGAATGTTGGTGGTGTGGATACTCATCGCTTTAGCCTAGATGATATGGTTTTGATTAAGGACAATCATATTGCAGTCTGCGGATCTCCTTTGGATGCTCTACTAAAGGCTAAAGAAAACACAAGTTTTTCCAAAAAAATCGAAATAGAAGTGGAAACATTGGATGATGCAATTGATTGTGTTAAAAATGGTGCAGATATTGTAATGCTTGACAATATGTCTGGTAGTGAAGTAAAAGAAGTCATTGATGCACTTGAAAAATTGAATATTCGTCAAAATTCTCTAATTGAAGTTTCAGGCGGAATTACCAAGAATAATATTCTGGATTATGTTGAATATGGTGTAGATATCATTTCAATAGGAGCACTGACACATTCTTCAAGAAGTCTTAATTTTAGTTTGAGAATAGAATAATCATCACAGTCTCAATGATAATTTTTCCTTCAGCTCTTCGTCTGTCATTTCGGTAATGAATGTTTCATCACTACTTATTGCCTTCTCAGCGAGATTCAATTTGTTTTTGCTCATCTCGTCAATCACTTCTTCAAGTGTTCCTTTTGTGATGAATCTATAAACCATCACATCACTTTTCTGACCTATTCTGTGTACCCTGTCTGTAGCTTGGTTTTCAATAGCGGGATTCCACCATAAGTCATAATGAATAACGTTTTGTGCTGCAGTCAGGTTCAGTCCAACACCTCCGGTTTTAAGTGTTGCAACTAAAATCTTATAATCCTTATTTTCCTGAAATTTATCAATCACTTCCGTTCGCTTTTGTTGGGAAAGTGAACCGTGCAGGAACAGTACGTCGGTTTTTAGCTTTTTGGAAACCAATTTTCGTATGATTTCACCCATTTGAGCATATTGGGTAAATATTATCACTTTTTCATTCATGTCCAAGATATTCTCTAAAATTGTAATCAACAATTCCATCTTTCCGGATTCGGAGATTTTGGGATTGTCTGAACGCAAAAACTGTGCTGGATGATTGCATGTCTGTTTTAATCCTGTGATAATGTTTAATATGATTCCACGTCTTTCAATGCCTGTTTTTCCTTCCAGGTCTTCGAAGATGCCGTCCATTATTGCATTGTATAATTTGATTTGCTTATTTGTCAGGCTGCAGTAGATGTCATTTACAATTTTATCAGGAAGTTCGTCCTTGATGTTGTCATCGGTTTTAAGGCGCCTCATGACAAATGGTTTTGTTATTGTCTTGAACTTTTCTAAGGTTTCTGTTTCTTCTAATCTTTCAATTCGCATTACATAATTCGCTTTGAAACTGTCCAGTGATGATAGGTATCCTTTGTTTACAAAATCAAATATTGACCAGTAATCAGTTAGTTTATTTTCAATTGGTGTACCGGTTATGGCGATTTTTGTCCTTGCCTGAACCTCTTTAATAGCTTTTGTCTGTTGGGTATTCGGATTTTTAATGTTTTGAGCTTCATCAATGACACATAAAAACCATATTCTATCTAAAAACATATCTAAATCCTGTCTAATGACGCCGTATGAGGTTAAGATGATGTCATAATCTTCTAAAGGAAATGTTCTATTTGATCCGTGATATATAAAATAAGTCAAATCAGGAGTGAATTTTTTGATTTCGTTTTCCCAATTTGGAATCAGTGTAGGTGGCACAATTATCAGGCAGGATTTGTCTTCTAAAATGCCGTGTTCCTTATAGTATAGAATTGCAGACAATACCTGCATTGTTTTACCGAGACCCATATCATCAGCCAGAATGCTTCCAAATTTATATCGTATATTTTGAATCAGCCAGGAATAACCGATTTTTTGGTATGGTCTTAACTCTCCGGTTAAAGTTTTGGGAGCATCATAAATTTTGGTTTCTTTTATTAATTTTTTAAACCTGTTATAATCTGCAGGATTTTTCAATTGTTTTTTAGCTAGTTTTTCAGTATTGCGGCTCATGGAAAGGTCTCGTTAATTCAGTTAATTAAATATTGTATATAATTATTTTTAAAGTATATGGATTGTAGGGTTATCATTAAATGTTAAACAGAAAAGCTTAATATCTCTAAATAATTCTCCTGCAAAGTTAATTATGAAAAATATGATGTAATCAAACAAATAACTGTTAAATAATAGTCTATTTTTTCTTTTTTTAAATTCCATTCAAAAGTTCATGAAAATTTTTCTAAATCGTGATTTAAAACACCTAAAAAACAAAGTTTAATAATAATTTAAAATAAAATATAATAAAGATAGTAAATTTTTATATTTTATTATGGTGATTTAATGGTAAAAATGGCTAAATTAGCTTTGGAAGATGGTACTGTTTTAAAAGGTGAAGGATTTGGTTATGAAACTACCAAATTAGGAGAACTTGTTTTCTCTACTGGTATGGGTGGTTACACCGAATCATTAACTGACCCGTCTTTTAAAGGAGAAATTTTAATGTCCACTTATCCTTTAGAAGGAAATCATGGGGTAAGTGAAGATTGGTATCAATCTGATAAGATTCAGGTTGAAGGATTTGTTTGTCGTGAAGTTTGTCGTGAAGTTTCCAACTGGGGACCTCAAAAAACTTTGGATGATTTTTTAAAAGAGTTTAAAACTCCCGGAATTAGTGGAATCGACACCAGGGATTTAACCTTAAAAATCCGTGAGAGAGGTTCACTTAAAGCAGCAATAACCACTGAAAATATTGATGATGATAAACTGATTGAAATGGCAAAATCACAGCCAAGCATTGAAGATGTTGATGTTGTGCCTTTAGTTTCAACAAAAGAAATCAAAATTTTCAATGAAGATGCTGATAAGAAAGTTGCTTTAATCGATTGTGGAGTAAAAAGGAATATTGTAAATTCATTTTTGGAAAGAGATATAGGTGTTATTTTATTCCCGTATGATACTGATTATAAGACTGTTCTTGATTACTCTCCAAATGGTTTGATGATTACTTCAGGACCTGGAAATCCGGATAGGGTAACAGAAACTATCGAAACTATGAAAAAACTATCCAACAGATTACCTATTTTTGGAATCTGTATGGGTCAGCAATTGATTGCTAAATCTTTTGGAGCAAGATCTTATAAAATGAAATTCGGACACCGTGGTGAAAACCAGCCTGTAAAAGATTTAAATACAGGAAAAGTATTTATCACATCTCAAAATCATGGATTTACAATTGATAAGGAATCTTTAAAAGAAACAGACTTAGTCTTAACTCATGTTAACTTAAATGATGGAACTCCTGAAGGTATTTCCCACAAGGAGTTGCCTATGCGTTGTATACAGTACCACCCTGAAGCAGGTCCTGGTCCAAATGATACAAGAAATACTTTTGATGAGTTTAGTCAAATGATGGATGATTATTAAAAAATTTAAATGAGGATTACAAATGCCAGTTGATAAAGATATTAAAAAAGTATTAATTATTGGTTCTGGACCTATTCAAATTGGACAAGCTGCAGAGTTCGATTACTCAGGTTCACAAGCATGTAAATCATTAAGAGAGGAAGGTATTGAAACTGTTTTGGTCAACAGTAATCCGGCTACAATCCAAACTGACATTGATATGGCTGATACAGTTTATACTGAACCATTGACTCCGGAAGTTGTTGCAAAAATTATAAAGGAAGAAGAAATTGATGCTATTTTACCAACCATGGGTGGACAAACCGGATTAAATATCGCAACAGGTCTTGGAGATTTAGGATTGCTTGAAGGAATTAAGGTTTTAGGTTCAGATGTTCAAACAATTAAAGATGTGGAAGACCGTGATTTATTTGCAAACTTAATGGAAGAGATTGGAGAGGAAATTCCAAAATGTCATGCTGTAGAAAGTGTAGATGATGCTCTTAAAGCAGTAGAAGATATTGGTTATCCTGTTATTGTCAGGCCTGCATTCACATTAGGCGGAACAGGTGGGGGAATTGCCCATAATGAAGAAGAACTGATTGAAATTGCAAATCATGGTTTGGATATGAGTTTCATTAACCAGGTTCTTATTGATGAATCCGTTTTAGGATGGAAAGAAATAGAATTTGAAGTAATGAGAGATAAGGAAGATACCTGTATCATTGTCTGTACCATGGAAAATATTGATCCTATGGGAATTCACACAGGAGACAGTGTAGTTGTTGCTCCTATCCAAAACTTATGTGATGAGACTATTCAAAAAATGCGTGATGCATCAATTAAAATCATAAGAGCATTAGGTATTCGCGGTGGATGTAACATTCAGTTTGCACTAAACCCTGAAACTGATGAATATAAAGTTATTGAAGTAAATCCACGTGTATCAAGAAGTAGTGCACTTGCATCAAAAGCAACAGGTTATCCAATTGCTAAAATTTCATCAAAAATAGCTTTGGGAATGACC
Organism: uncultured Methanobrevibacter sp.; assembly: GCF_902764455.1. Classification (NCBI taxonomy): domain Archaea; kingdom Methanobacteriati; phylum Methanobacteriota; class Methanobacteria; order Methanobacteriales; family Methanobacteriaceae; genus Methanobrevibacter; species uncultured Methanobrevibacter sp. The sequence goes on along the minus strand of NZ_CACWVY010000003.1, from coordinate 61,364 downwards.
TTGGATGAAATTAAAAACGACATCACTAAAGAAACTCCCGCTTCCTTTGAACCGGCTATTGATTATGTCGTAATTAAAATTCCAAGATGGCCTTTTGATAAATTTAAAGGAATCAGCCGTCAGGTTGGAGTTCAAATGAAAGCAACAGGGGAAGTAATGGCTATTGGAAGAACCTTTGAAGAGGCATTCCAAAAAGCATTAAGATCTCTTGATATGGGCTTTGACGGATTTGAATATGTCGACTATACTGAAGAGGATTTATCCAATCCTACCGATTTGATTTACTTCCAAATTTATTCCGCAATAAAAGATGGAATGGACATAGATAAAATCAGGGAACTTACTAAAATTGATAATTTCTTCTTATATAAAATCAGAAACATCGTAAACTTTGAAAATGATGTTACCTGTGAAAAATTAAATGATGAATATTACTTAAGAAAAGCAAAACAGCTCGGATTTTCAAATAAAAGATTGGCAGATTTAGCTGACCAAACCGAAGAGTATGTAAGAAACTTACTTTCAAGATACAACATTAAACAATCATATAAGATGGTAGATACATGTGCTGCAGAGTTTGAAGCAAAAACACCATACTACTACAGTAGCTATGATGTCGGAAATGAACTCGTATCAACCACTAAAAAGAAAGTTGTCATTCTTGGTGCAGGACCAATCAGAATTGGTCAGGGTATTGAATTTGATTACTGCTGTGTACATTCTTCACTTGCATTAAAAGAAGATGGAATTGAAACAATTTTAATCAATAACAATCCTGAAACTGTAAGTACTGATTATGACATATCTGATAAACTGTTCTTTGAACCATTGACATTTGAAGATGTGATGGGTGTTATTGAGCAAGAAAAACCTGATGGGGTCATTGTACAGTTTGGAGGACAAACATCTATCAATTTAGCAGTTCCTCTTGCAAACGCAGGTGTTAAAATTTTAGGAACTCCATATGAAAGTATTGATAGGGTTGAAGACAGAGAATTATTCGCAGACCTTTTAGAAAAATTACATATTCACCAAGCCCCATACGGAACCGCTAATTCATTTGATGAAGCACGTGAAATAGCAGAAAGAATTACATTTCCGGTTTTAGTCCGTCCTTCATATGTTATTGGTGGAAGAGCTATGGAAATTGTTTATGATAACAATGAACTTGAAGAATATATGAAAGAAGCTGTAAAAGTTTCACCGGAACATCCGATTTTAGTTGATAAGTTCTTGGAAGATGCTATTGAGCTTGATGTTGATATTTTATGTGATGGTGAAGACGTATTTATTGCAGGTATTATGGAACACATTGAGGAAGCTGGTGTTCACTCTGGAGATTCTGCATGTGTAATACCTCCTCAAACTATTCCTGTACATATTTTGGATACTATTCGTGAAAATTCAAGAAAATTAGCTTTAGAACTTGATGTCAAAGGTTTAATGAATATTCAATATGCAGTTAAACTTGATGAAGAAATGGTTTACATTATTGAAGCTAACCCTCGTGCAAGTAGGACAGTTCCATTTGTAAGTAAAGCAATTGGTGTTCCTTTAGCTAAAGTTGCAACATGGATTATGCATGGTGCTAAATTAAAAGACTTCGGTTTAACTAAAGAAATTAAAATAGACCATGTAGCTGTAAAAGAATCAGTATTCCCATTCTTGAAATTACCTGAATCAGACACTGTTTTAGGTCCTGAGATGAAATCTACTGGTGAAAGTATAGGTATTGATGAAAACTTTGGAATGGCATTCTATAAATCACAGCTTTCTGCAGGTATGGAATTGCCTCAGGAAGGTACAATATTTATGAGTGTTAAAGAATTGGATAAGAAAAAAATCAGACCTATTGCAGATAAAGCCGCTAATTTAGGATTTAAAATAATGGCTACTGAAGGTACTGGTGATTCTACTGGACTTGATGATGTTCAAAAAGTATTAAAAGTATCACAGGGATCACCTAACATCAGAGATGCAATTTTAAATAATGAAGTTGATTTAATTATTAACACTTCTGAAGGTAAACAATCTGCTCAGGATGGTTACATCATCAGAAGATTGGCTATTGAGCTTGGAATACCTTATGTTACCACATTGGCTGGTGCTAGGGCAGCTTTAAATGCTATTGAAGCTGTGCAAAATAATGAAATCAATGTAAAATCTTTAAATAAATATGCTGATGGAGAATAATTTTTCTCTATCCTTTTTTTTAATTATTTGATAAATATTCCTTGATATTAATACCGCAGGAAGGGCATTCTTCTTCCTCGATTTTTAACCTGCTTTTACATTTAGGACAAAAGTTTAATTTAACTTTGTATTCTTTGCTTTGGTCAATAACTCTATTGACTTCGATTCTTTCAGTAACATTTGTTTTTAAAACGTCCATGTTCCAGTCATTGTCCATTAAAAGTTTCTTATAATAGAATGCCTCGGTCATTGTTTCATAATATCCGATTAGTTCACCCATTCTTTTTATATAAAATCCTTTTACTTTATGGTCAAAAAGAATTTCTCCTTCTCTTTCTTTTTTATTAACTTTTGTTCCTTTTATTCTGCCTTTTGGCCTTTTTTCAGGAAATGGTGGCAAATCCATATTCTCATACTTGTTTTCCAGGTCACATTCTACAAGCAAATCATAGTCAAAATTACAAAAAAAGAGTGCATCCCTCTCATAAAGTGCATCGGATAATTTCCTGAACTCTCCATAATCTTTATTATTATGTTTAACTCTATATACGTCCCCAGTTTTTACTATATTTCTGTAGAAGTATCTTATTTCTTGAGAGTTAATAGAAATCATCTCCATTTTTTAAAAAAATTTTAGTGAGGTTAAATTCTATATTAAGTTTTTCAACACTGCTATTAGTTGTATATTGTCACTTTCAATTAAATAAATGTAGTGATGAAAAATTTTATTAATAAAAAAAATTAGATTTTCCTTTAATGTTTACTGTATCAAATGGAATTATACTAAAAGGTCAGAATCTTGTTGCCTCCAAGGAAAATATTGTCGTTGACGATGGTAAGATTATAGAAATAGGAAAAGACTTAAAAGAAGGAAAAATAATTGATGCAGAGGGGGCCGTAGTTTGTCCTTCATTCATAAATGGCCATATGCATATTGGAGATTCAATAATTAAAGATGAAGGTTATGGATTGTCTTTAAGTGAAATGGTCAAGCCTCCAAATGGTGTAAAACATATTGCTTTGGCAAATGCAACAGATGAGGAATTAACACTTGCTATGCAGGAATCAATGTGGGATATGGTCAATTCTGGAACTACTCATTTCATTGACTATCGTGAAGGGGGAATTAAGGGGGTTAAACTTCTTAAGAAAGCTTCTAAAGATATTCCTATCAAACCGATAATTTTAGGTCGTGACGATAGTTTTTATGGTGATAATCCTGATTTAAAGCAAGTTAAGATTGCTATTCGTAGGCTCCTGAAAGTTGCTGATGGAATTGCTCCTAGCGGTTTTGGTGAAATTACAGAAGATGTTGCAAGATTAATTGTTGAGGAATGTAAAAAACAGGATAAGATATCGTCAATTCATGTAGCTGAATCAGAATCAAATCAGATTGAATCCCTGGAGAAATTTGAAAAAACAGAAATCGAAAAAGGGGTTAGCAATAACTTTAATCAGCTCGTTCACATTACCAATCCTAAAAATGATGACTTGGATTTGATTTTGAAATCTAATTCAAACGTTGTTGTCTGCCCTAGAGCCAATGCAACATTGAATGTCGGTGTTTGCAGGTTAAATGAAATGTTAAAGCTTGGCATAAAGCCATTGCTTGGAACTGATAATGTAATGCTCAACTCTCCAAATATGCTTAGGGAATTGGAATTTACTTTAAAATTAATGTCTGTATATTATAGGGATTATATTAGTCCAAAAGACCTATTAAAAATGGCTACTACAAATGTGTGCAGTTTTAATGTGAATAATATCATACAAAAAACCTCTATAAGTGAGGGTAATTTTGCTGAATTTGTTATTTTCAAATCTTTTTCTAAAAATCCATATCTTAATATATGTAATCGTTGTGAAACGAAAAATATATTATATATCATTAATAAAAAATGTATTGTATAATATCATGGATATAAATCTATATATTATGGGAGATGTTAATGATGTATAAAAAAATATTGGTCCCCACTGATGGATCAGAATTCGCAAAAAAAGCTCAAAAACATGCACTGTTTCTTGCAAATGTTACTGGAGCTGAATTAATTGCTGTGAGTGTCACAGAAAATAATTTTGTTAACGGGCTTCCATTGGATGATGAAGTATACCAGTTAAATCAATTATTAAAAGAAAGATCTGAAGAAAATCTTGAAGAGTTCGATAAATTAAATGAAAATGATTTAAAGATAACTCATATAATTAAAGAAGGTTCTCCTGCTAGTTGTATTTTGGAAGTTGCAGCAGAAGAAGATGTTGATTTAATAGTTATGGGTAGTTCTGGTAAATCTGGTTTTGATAGATTTATAATGGGTAGTGTAGCAGATAAAGTTGTAAACTCAGCTAAATGTGCAGTACTCGTAATTCATTAAATATTATCATTTAATTATTATATTTGTTATAAGGTGTTTATATGTTAGTTAAAAGAACAATGTCTAAAAATGTAGTTAGTGTTTCCGTTCCTGGGAACAGGGAAAAAGTTTTAGACTTAATGAGAAAAGAAAATAAGGCAGTACTTCCTGTTGTTAAAGAAGATACTGATATTTTAGTAGGACTAGTAACTCGTTCTGATTTAATTAATAATCCTGATGAAGAACAAATTGCAATGTTGATGAGCAGAGATTTAGTTACTGTTAATCCTGGTGATGATGTAGTTGTTGCCGCTCGCAAAATGATGGAAAATAATGTGAGAAGGGTTCCTGTCGTTAATGATGATGGTGAATTAGTAGGTATTATTACTTCATTTGATTTAGTATCCAAAGCTTTAACAAAAATTGAAATAAACGATGCTGTTGAAGAATATATGATTACTACTGTTCCAACTACTTGGGAAAAAGCTCCTTTAAATGTTGCTTTCGAATCTATGAATCAATTTGGTTTAAAATCAATTTTAGCTTTAGATGATGATGCTAAACTTTCAGGTATTTTAACTGAAACTGATTTCATTTCTGAAATTGAAATTATTTCTGAAAGAAGTGAACACAGTTCCACTGTTGGTACTGAAGGTGATAAATGGTCATGGGATAGTACTTCTGTACTGTACATCGAGAAGAACTTAATAAAATTCACAGACAAAGTAGTAAGTGATGTTGCAGTTGGAAATGTTGAAGTAGCTAACTCCAAAACTAAAGTTTCAGACTGCGCTAAAAAAATGAAATCCTTAAACATTGAACAAATTCCAGTAATTGGTGTTGAAGGAGATTTAGTGGGTCTTGTCAGAGCTAGTGATTTAATTAAAGCATTAGTGGACTAATTGTGATATAATGGCTGTTAGTCCGGTATTAGTAATTAAAGTAGATGATAGTACGGTTTGTGTTCGTGCAAGATTATATGATGATTTTTCAGAACATGTAATTGTCCTAAACTCTGTTATTACTTACTGGTGGGCTAATAACCTGCCCCCAGCTACTAAATTTTTAGAACTTTTTGATTCAGTAATCAAAAGAACTATCAATGAAATAATGCCTCATAAGTCCCTTGAATTAAAATATGATGTTCGAGCCAATCATGTTCTTGATGAGGCTTCTGAAATTGAAATTACTCTGAATAGTGTTGTAGCTGATGATACTGGCTTTAAAATCGATGGAGATACAATTTCTTTAACTGGAATTCGAAAAGTTGATAGTGATTTTGAAGAAAATGAATTTACAACCAGTTTTGATTTGAAACTTGAAACTCCTGATATTGTTTTGAAAAAATATCTTGAAATGAAGGATGATTAAACCTTCATTATTCTAATTTTATGATTATTTAAAATGATGGTTAATCTAAAAACTATTATTTTAATTTATCATTACTTTATTTTAATAACATTTAACACTTAATTCTTTGTTTAATTTTCGATTAGTGTATATGAATTTCTTAAGATTTGATAAGTTCATCTTGTATGAAGTGAAGCAGCTCTTTTGCATCTTCTTTTTTAATGTCCGGTGATGTGCGAATAAAATCAATGAGTTTGTCTTTTTTATCGGGACTTAAACTGGATTGTGCTAAAGTTTGAGAATAGTTTCTGTGAGGATAATATGTCTTTTTGGCAATTTCACGCAGTTCTGCTTTTTCTTCTGTGGTGATGATGTTTTTATCTGCTGCATTTTCAAAAACATAATTCATGTTAATTAGTGGTTCTGATAATGCTTCCAATGTTTCGCAATCAAGCATCACAGCAACATCATCATCGGAATCAACTTTTCCGCTTGCATATTGTTCATAAACATAGCCTATTCCAACCATACCTAAACTGTCAAGCTCTGATGCTCTAAGTGCTCCCATACTTGATGCACCATAAACTTTAATTCCTCTTTTTAAGACATTTAAAATTTCCTTATGTCCTACAGCAGAGTTTTGGTGAAAAACTCCGTCGATTATTGCAATGATATCTGGATTTTCTTTTAAAGCTAAACTTAATTCTCCTCTTTTAATAGGTCTTTTGTAAATTACTTCAATGTCCTCGTGTGAATCTAAAATTTCTTTTGCTTCGCTGAAAGGAAGTGATAATCCTGTATAAACAATAATCTTTATCATTTTATCATATTTTTAAAAATCTGTATCCTGCTCTTGACTGGTCAATAGCATAAATTTCCATTTCAGGAATTATGACTCTAACAACACTGATGTCCAATTCAGGTCTTGTCAAATCAGTGTAGAGAATCTTTTCAATGTCATTTGCCATCAGTTCATCTTTAACAATTTCAATGTCTTCAGTAATTGATGTTGTTGATTTGTTTTCGATATCTGATAGATTTATTTTATCCTCTTCCTGCCTGAAATAATATTTATTGATGCGCTTCATTCGTTCATAACCGGCTTCACGTGCAAAATCAGCTCTAACGGTATCTTCTCTGGCTCCGTTGATTTGTGTTGCTCTGCTTTGTGCAACTTCAGTAAGCGCCCTTAAAATTGCAACTTCAGGATCAAGATGTGTTCCCATTCCCAATGTGAGAAGTCCTGCATCTTTAGTCACGGTGTCATCGGCAGAAGCAGCTATTGTTGGAACATTAATGTCAGCAGTAAAATCCATTAATTTGATTTTAATTCCTTTACTTTCAAATTTATCAAGAGTATCATTAACAACATTGCTTTCAATACTGTTTAAATCAATTTGAGCATAGTTTTTATGGGTTAACTCAAAAATGCTCCATGCGTCCCTTTCAATAACTTCAAATATTCCATGTAAAATGGCTTCTTCCAAAATGTTTCCGGATGCCAGACCATTGGTATTTGATTTGAATAGGCTCCGGGTGGATGCATCGTTAATGTATGGATGATAAATTGCATTGGTTGGAATAAAATAATCTTTATCTGAAATTATATCATGTGAAATGCTCCATTCCAAATTCAAATTAGAGAGGTCTTCCTTTTCAAATTCTTTGGGAAGATTCAGGGATTTGGGATCAATATATTCTCCTTTTTCAGAAATTTCTTCTATGGTTGCATTCACAGTTTCGTCGGATTCCTGCCTTTCGGCGGAATATCTCTCAAAACCTTCCATCATTGCTGATGCTTTAGCATGGTCTTTTGAAATTCCTTTCCCTCCATAAATACTGACTGCACCATCTTCGGCAGTAGGTCTGATAGCAGTATATATGGGAAGTCCAATCCTGTCCAAATCTGTAATATCTGCAATACGGGTAATTCCTGCTATTTTTAATTTATCTTCTGTATTTTCAATGGTTTTTTTGGGAGCAATTACTCTGTGAGTTCCCTTAAAGTATGTAAGTTCTTCATTCATAATTTAGAATCCTATAATTAATCTAATAATATTTTCAACACCTATTGTCATTGACATATATGTCATTATTCCTGCAATAGCGATTGTAATAAGCCAAATTCCGATATTCCATCGCAATACTTTTGATCCATCAAGGTTTCCAATTGGAAGCAAGTTAAATACCGCAAGAAAACTGTTGATGTTGAAACCTAAAGCACAAATATTTAAGATTAACACTGAAGTCTGTGAGTGAAATGCGGACGGGTAAACTGCAATGCATATTGCTAAAAATATTATTGCAAGAATTATATTGACAACCGGACCTGCAACGGATATTTTACCGTTAATCTCATCAGTCATGTAATTTGCATATGTGTAAACTGCACCTGGTGCTGCAAAAACAAATCCGAAAAATGATGTGATGAGCGCAAAAATTAACCCTTGAGGCCATAATTTAAATTCAGCCCAATAACCATATTTCATTGACACAAATTTATGTCCTAGCTCGTGCAATATGAAACCTGCACCTACACCAACCATAATCATAGGCAATAAGTGAAGTATTGCATTCACATTTCTTCCAGCATTCGCTATTGCAAAACAAAGTGAAATAACAATAAATGCAATTATTAAATCTCTTACTTCGCTACTAGTAAATTTAATCATAATGTTAAAATATCTAATTTGACTTTAATAAAATTATCTTTTTTGAATAATATTTTGTATTTGAACTTTCATGATATTGCTTATTTTTTTATAATACTTTTTCTAAATATTTAAACATGGATTTGCATATTAATAATATTTTAAAAGATTTGGAAAAAGATGATTTTCAAGCTTATCTGCTTACAAAATTTACAAATGTTGAATATATTTCAGGGTATCGACCTACCAGTTTTGCTTTTTGTATTATAAAAGAAAATCCAATAATTTATGCATCCGGAATGGATATGGAACTGGCAGAAAAAAATTCATCGATTGAAGTAAAGGAATATGAGTCTTTTGAAGTTATTGTTAATGAACTAAAAAAAGAAGGAATCAAAAGCTTAGCTATCGAGCCTAGTCTGCCGTTCAGCACATATGTTAGATTTAGGGATGATTTTGATGTAGATTCCAAAACATACATAGACAAACAAAGAATGATTAAAACACCTTACGAGATTGAAAAAATCACAAAAGCAACTGAAATTGCTCAAAAATCATTCCTGCAACTTGACATTTTAAACAATAACTGCACTGAAAAAGAGGTAGCATTTGACCTTGTAAGACATATGATTGAAAATGGTGCTTCAAAGGAATCATTTGACACAATTGTTACAAGTGGTGCTAATTCAAGTCTTCCTCATGCGGTTCCTCAGGATAAAAAATTGTCACAGCCAATTTTAATTGATTGGGGTGCTATTTTTGAAGGTTATTGTTCAGATAATACTCGTACAATAGTGTATACGGAACGCCAGCATGAAATTTGGAACATTGTTGCTGAAGCTCATGACAAAGCAATAAAAGCAGTTAAACCTGGCCTTAAATGTTGTCAAATCGATAAAGTTGCACGTGACATTATTAAGGATTATGGTTATGCAGATAAATTTATCCATTCAACAGGTCACAGTTTAGGTTTGGATATTCATGAAACTCCTGGATTTTCTCTACGCGATGAAACAATAATTGAAAAGGGCATGGTCATTACTGTTGAACCCGGAATCTATCTGGAAGGGGAATTCGGAGTTCGTCTTGAAGACACGGTGGAAGTTTCTAGCAAAGCTAATGTGATTGGAAATCTTCCTTTGAGAATAGATTAAGCAAACTGTTAAGCTATACGGTGTTTATGAATCCACTTTTTTGATAATTTTTAAATGATTTTCACCGTTTATATACTGATAATCAATATTGTCCGCCAGTTCTTTTGTTAAAAAAATTCCCAGTCCTCCAATTTGGGCTTCTTCAACAGTATTTGGAAGTTCAGGATCTTCTTTTAATAGAGGATTGAAAGGAATTCCGTTGTCGATAAATTTCACTGTTAATATTGAATCATTAAATTCAGCATTAACAATTATAAATTCGCTATTGGAATATTCGACAATATTTGCAAAGACTTCTTCAATTATTAGGTTTACTTGGAGATCTTCTTTTTGAATTACTCCAATTATATAATCATTCAAATTATATAATTCGTTGATATCTCGATTTAATTTCATTGATTTCATCTCTATTTGGCAAAATCTTTGACTTCTTTAGGTCTAAAATGAATTGTCATATTAATGCATTAATTAATTTTTTTACTCCATTAATAGTGTTTATGGAAATTCTATAAATTCATGGCTTCTACGAGTCAGAATAGTTTATTCTATGTTAAGGATTTTATCAAAACCTGACATTTTAAATATTCCTTTAACAGTTTCATTGGTATTTTTAATGACAAGAGGAATATTGTTTGGCTTTAATTTTTTTTGAGTTGCAATTACTACTCTTAATCCTGCACTTGAGATATATTCTAAATCCGCAAAATCCAATATTAATGAATCAAAATTTCCCATTTCCTCATTGATTGTATTATCTAAATCTTTTGAAGTTATTGTGTCTATACGTCCTTCAATAGACAATGTTAATTCTTTTCCATTATAATTTTTTTCAATATTCATAATAATCCCTTACAATTAATATTAAATAATACATTTTTATATATTTTGGGTTACATATATTTTACTAATATAAATATTTTGGTGAACTTATGGTATTATTTGATTTATCTTCTAGTCAGAAAATGTTATTATTTTCTGAAATGAACAATCCTCAAAATGATTCATTCTATCTAAAATTCAGAAAGGATTATGATTTAAATGATTTTGAGTATGTAAAATCTTCAATTGAAATTATTTCGCGGAATTATCTTAATTTACAGATAAAATTTGATGAAAGCGGCGATTTCAAGCAATATTATGAAGATGTTGTTGAAACAAATGTTGAAAGTTTTGAAGTGACTGAAGACATCGGTGAATTTATTAAGGATTATCTGGAAGATCCTTTTGATGATATTTTCGATGCTCCTTTATATAAATGGGCAGTTTTAAAAACCGATTCCTCAACTGTTCTCATTGGTGTTGTTCAGCATATTTTGCTTGATGGAACTTCCTTGTTTTCAGTTGTTCCGCAGGAAATTGAAAAATGTATGAATTGCCTTAAGAATAATGAGCAGTACATTCCAATTGATTATTCATATGAGACTTATGTAAATGCTGAAAAGGATTATCTTGAATCTGCTGAAGCTGATGACGATAAAAAATATTGGTTGGATTCATTAAAAGATTATTCTCAGGACTGGTATTCATTCGATGAATCTCAATTTGGGTTCTTTGAGGTGCTTCTTGAAAAGATTCCAGAATTTGATTATTCCCCATTTGTTACTGCACTGGCACTGAATTTCTTATACATTGCAAAATCCAAAAAAGATAATGCACAGTTTGCTGATATGGTTTTCAACACTTCAGTTCATGGCAGATACTTTGGTCAGGAAGAAGCATTGGGAATGTTTGTAAATACTATTCCTTTAAGGTTAAAATATGATGAAGAATTGACCTTTGATGAATTGCTTGCTTATTCCAAATCAGTTTTAAAAGAAGGTTTGGGACATGCAAAATTACAATTCAGTGAATATACAACCGATTTAAGAAATGAGGGTATTGATCCTGATTGTATTTCAATGATTTCAATCGTTTCAAACTCAACCAATTTCGACTCAAAATTCCTGACACTTCAAAAAGATATCAAATTCCCATTGCATTTTAGAATAAATAAAAATTATTCTGATAAAGATGGTTTGCAGTCTATATTCATAGAATATGATAAATCTTGTTTTGTAGAAATGGAAATACGCGAAATTGCAAGTGGCCTTAATGATTTGGCAAAACAGGTCAGTGAAGATTCTTCTATAAAATGTAAAGATTATCATGTCAATGTAATTGACTTTTTCAAAGGAGAAAATTACTATAATAATTTAATTAATTCCTTTGATAATCCAACTGCAATTTCTCCTGATGTTAATGATGATGAAGTAATTTTCAATAAAATTTCCAAAGCAATTGATATTGAAAAATTAAAGGACCTGGCTAATAAATATCATTTATCAAAAGATAAAGTGCTGCTGGCAACTTTCTTGTATAATTTAACTAAATTTTCATTTTCAAAAGACATTCTGATTGCTTTTAATCGTACTGCTGCAGGATATCATTTCAACACAGATTTGACTGTTAAAGAATATTTTGAAGATTTCAAAACTTATTTCAAAAATTACAGTAATTATCCATTATTGAATAATAAAAAACTGAACTTTGAAAGCGAAATTTTATTCTTTGTTGATGATTATTCCAAATCCAGAGATTATAAATTAATCTTTAATTTTGAAAGCGGAAAAATCAATATCCGCTATGATGAATCATTTTATTCAAAAGAATTAATGGAAGCATTCCTTGATGCAATGGATGTTTTAATCGACAGATTTGCTTTCACAGATTCATTGCTTAAAAACATTTCTATTAAAAGAGAACTTGAATTGGATGAAGGATTTGAAATTGAGCTTGCAAATGAAGGAATTGTAAATAAGGTATTTGAAAATATCGCAGCTGAAAATCCTCAAAAGACAATCCTTTATGCTGAAGACTGCGAACTCACATATGATGAATTAAATAAAAAAGCCAATAAAATCGCCAATGCTTTAATCAAAAGAGGAGTTAACATTGAAGACAGAGTAATGTTCATGATGAGGAGGAACAGTGATTTGATTGCTGCAGTTTTAGGTATTGTTAAAGCGGGAGCAGCATTCATTCCGATTGATCCGAATTATCCAAAAAACAGGATTGAACAAATTCTTGACGACAGTGACTCCAAATTTGTCATAACCAGTTCTGAAATTGACTATGAAGGTGAAAATCGGATAGATGTTGATGAACTCCTCAAAGAAGATGATGATTCCAATCCTCAAATTGAATTAACTCCTGATAATTTATGTTTCCTGATTTATACTTCAGGTTCAACAGGAAAACCAAAAGGGGTAATGATTACTCACAGAGGAATTACAAACTATGTTGCCAATGTTGAGGAAAATGTTCCGATTTATGAGCTGAATCACAAATGCAGTAAGTTCATATCCATTTCCACAGTTTCATTTATCGTATTCCTAAGGGAAATATTCGGTACAATTTTAAATGGTCTGCCTGTTGTATTTGCTAATGATGAACAGGCAATGGATCCGTTGGAATTAGTTGAATTATTCAATGCAACTGATGCTGAAGGATTCGGTTCCACACCTACCAGATTACTTGAATATCTTCAAATTGAAGAAATCCAGGATGTTGTTGGAAAATGTAATGTGATTATTGTAGGTGGGGAAGGATTCCCTCCAGTGTTATATGACAGACTTACAAAATACACTGATGCGGATATTTACAATTCATACGGACCAACTGAAGTTACAATTGCATCACATTATAAGCTGATGGATTCCAATAAGGTCACTGCAGGTTGGAAAATGCTTAATGTAGTTGATAAGATAATGGATATCGATGGAAATCAATTGCCTGCTCATGTGACTGGAGAAATTTATGTTGGTGGAGCTGGAATTGCAAGAGGCTATTTGGGCAATGATGAACAGACTCAAAAGGTCTTTTTAACCTTAAATGATATTCCATATTATAATACTGGAGATTTAGGTAAACGGGATGATAATGGAGAATTGTATGTTTCAGGACGTAATGATACTCAAATTAAACTTAGAGGTTTGAGAATTGAGCTGTCTGAAATCGAAGGAGCTATTGCGAATTATGAAAATGTCACTCTTTCAAAAGTTGTTGTTAAAAAGATTAATTCTATTGAACATCTCTGTGCTTATTTCACAGCTTCATGTGATATTGACATTGATGATTTAAAACAGCATTTAATAGATTCTTTACCTGAATACATGGTTCCGTCATATTTCACACAGCTTGAAGCGTTTCCTAAAACACCTAATGGTAAAACTGACTTTAAGAATTTACCTGACCCTGAAATTAATGTTGATGAATTCATAAAACCTAGAACAGATATAGAAAAAGAATTATTTGATATTGTCTCTGAAATTTTAGGAATTGATGAATTTGGTGTAAACACTGATTTATTTAACATAGGTCTGACTTCTTTATCTGTAATTAAATTAACTTCTGCAATTTATAACAATTTCAATGCACAGTTGAATGTTACAGAAATATTGAGATACAAAACCATCGAAAAAATTGCATCTGAAATTAAAATTGAAGATGACGTTGCTGGTGAAGTTCAGGAATTGTATCCGTTAACTTCAAATCAGCTTGGTGTTTACTTTGACTGTATTAAAGATCCTGAAAATACTGCTTACAACCTTCCAAAGAAAATGGAATTCAGTGAAGGTATTGACGTGGATAAACTCAAATCTTCAATAGTCAAAGCTATTGAAAATCACCCATACTTAAAAACAAGGATAGTAATGGAGAAAGGTGAAGTTTATCAGCAAAGAAGAGATAATCTCAAAGTCGATGATTTAATTGAAACAGTCGATGAAATTAATTTGGATGAATTTGTCACCCCATTTAAACTTGATGAGGGACCATTATTCAGATTCAAGATAGTTGGAAATTCAATGCTGCTTGCTGATTTCCACCATATTATTGTTGATGGAACATCTCTCAATATTTTGTTCGATGAAATATCCAAAATATATGATGGAAAAGACTATGATTTAGAAGAACTTGACGGATTTGAATATTCATTAAATGAGATAAAAACAGAACAGTCCAGTTTATATGAGGAAGCAAAATTGTTCTTTTCAAATAAAATTAAAGAGTTTGATGATGCAACAGTAATTACACAGGACATTAACGGTGATGAATCACAGGGTAAGGCTGCAATGAAAGATATTTTCCTTGATAAACAGTCCATTGATGAATTCTGTTCTGAGTCAAACATGAGTCAGAATAATTTATTCCTGGCAGCAACCTCCTTTGTTTTAAACAAGTTTGTTTATAACCGTAATGTATTGATTGCAACTATTACTAATGGTAGATTCAATCCGAACCAGCAAAAAACCTTGGCCATGATGGTTAAAACATTACCTTTAGCATTAAAATTAAATTCTGATTCAAGTCTTAGGGAATACATGGAATATATTAATGGAGAATGGTTAAATGTATTAACTTATTCTTCATATCCTTTAACAGAAATTTCAAATGAATTCGATATCACTCCTGAAATATTATATGCATATCATGGAAAAATCATTGAAGACATTGAAATCGGGGGGATGAAGGTTGAAAGAGAATCTTTGGATTACGAAGGCTTGAAATTCAAAATAAATATTAATGTGGTTGAAGTTGATGGCCAATACAGAATTTTCTGTGAATACAATGACCAGTTATACTCTGAAACCTTAATTAATACATTCCTCGATTGTATTAGAATTGTTTTAAATAAATTCCAAACATTCGATAAAAATACATTAATGAAAGATATTTCCATCATTGAAAATGATGATTGGGGTGTAGATGATTTGGAATATGATGAAATTCCTGAAGAGAGGTTGAATAAGATATTTGAAAAACAAGTTGAACTGCATCCTGATAGAGTAATATTATATGCTACCGACGGTGAATTTACTTACTCTCAATTAAATGAAAAAGCTAATAGAATTGCTCACAGTCTTATTAAAAAGGGTGTTGGTCCTGAAGACAGGATAATGTTTATCTTAAATAGAGATAGTAATGTAATGGCATCAGTATTTGGTATTTTAAAATCAGGTGCTGCCTTTATTCCTGTTGATTCAGAATATCCTTCTGAAAGAATTGAGCATGTTCTAACTGACAGTGAATCTAAATTCATCATTGTTGATGATGTAATTGACAGAAAAGGCATTGATTTAAGCGATTACAGTGAAAACTTATTGGATATTAATGAATTGCTTAAAGAGGCGGATATTTCCAATCCTGATCCTGATGTGCATCCAAACAATATGGCATATCTTATTTACACTTCCGGTTCAACAGGACTTCCAAAAGGAGTTATTCTGGAACATGGAAATATTGCAAACTTTGCATATCCTGATCCGAGAAATGTATGTACATATGAATTGGTGCACAATCTTGAAAAAGAGGATTATAAAGTATTGTCCACAACAACTGTTGCTTTCGATGTATTCCAGCAAGAGTTAATGGGATCTCTTTTAAATGGAGTTCCTATGGTATTTGCAAATGATACTGAATACAAAGATCCAATTGAGATGATGGATTTAATCAACAGGACTGGAGCAAATGTTTATGTTGCTACTCCTTCACGTTTACTCCAATATTTGGATATTGAAGCAATGCAGGAAACTATGTATGGATTTAAAGTTTATATTCATGCGGGAGAACCGTTCTCACCAAGATTATATGATTTGCTTTCCAAAAATTCCAATGGTAAAATCTTTAATATGTATGGTCCAACTGAAACAACAGTTTACTGTAACGGTCAGTTGCTTGAAAGCTCAGACATCCACATTGGAAAAGAATTATTTAATGTTCATGAAATGGTTATGGACTTCGACTCCAATCCATTACCTCCAAATGTTATTGGAGAATTGTATATTGGTGGAAAAGGAGTTTCAAGAGAGTACTTGAACCGTCCTGAGAAAAATGCTGAAAGTTATGAAGTGATTAATGGAATACGGTTTTATCATTCCGGAGACTTTGTTAAAGTCACTGAAAATGGGGATTATTATGTATTCGGAAGAATGGATAATCAGATTAAACTCAGAGGATTAAGAATCGAAATAGGTGAAATTGAAGTGGGACTTTCAAAATATCCTGGAATTAAATCTGTTGCAGTTGTTGTAAAGAAAATTAAAGGCAATGACCACTTATGTGCTTATTTCACAGTTCATGATGATATTAAAGATGAAAATCGTGAAGAAAACGAATATTCCATTGATATTGATGATTTAAAAGCTTCACTTGCTGAAAAACTGGTATATTATATGGTTCCTACTGTCTATATGGAGCTTGATGAAATGCCTCAGACGGTTAATGGTAAAACAGACTTGAGAAACTTGCCTGAGCCTGTCTTAATAACTGAGTATGTTGCTCCTGAAAATGAAATTGAAGCATTCTTTGCTGAGTTATTTGCAGAAATTTTAGGACTTGATGAAGTAAGTGTCACTGACAGCTTCTTTGAGATAGGTGGAACATCACTTTTAGTAACTAAAATCACTATGGAAGCATTAAACAGGAATTATAATCTAAATTATGGGGATGTTTTCTCAAATCCTACTCCAAGAGCATTGTCTGAATTCATCTTATCTGATGAGACAGTTGAGAAAAAATCAGAAATGTCTTATGATTACACTAAAATCAATAATTTGCTTAAGAAAAACAACATTGAATCATTAGTCAATGGTGAATTTGAAGATGATTTGGGCAATATTTTGCTTACAGGTGCTACTGGATTTTTAGGAATACATGTGCTGCATGAAATTTTAGAAAATGAAACTGATGAGATTTACTGTTTCATAAGGGCAAATAAAGTTCTTAGTGGTGCAGAAAGGTTAAAATCATTACTATTCTATTACTTCTCCGATGAATATGCAGAATTATTCGATGAGAGGTTACATGTTATTGAGGGGGACATTACAAGCTTTGAAGACTTTGAAAAGCTTATGCCTGAAAGAATAGATACAATTATAAACTGTGCGGCTAATGTAAAACATTTCTCATCAGGAACAGATATAGAAGACATTAACTTCGGAGGAGTTATCAACGGATTGAAATTTGCGAAAATGAAAAATGCTAAATATGTCCAAGTATCCACATACAGTATTGCTGGTGAAAGTGTTAATAACTATCCTCCTGTTGATGTTAAATTTAAAGAAGATGATTTGTTTATTGGCCAAAAAGTAGATAACCAATATCTCAGCAGTAAATTTTTAGCTGAACGTGCTGTTTTAGAAGCTGCTGTTGATGATGATTTAGATGTTAAAATCATGAGGGTGGGTAACCTGATGGCCAGAAGTTCAGACAGTGAGTTCCAGATTAACTTTGAGTCAAATGGTTTCATCAATCGTTTAAAAGCATTTGTAACCATTGGTAAAATGCCTTATTCAATGTTGATGAATAACGTTGAATTCTCACCAATTGATACAACTGCAAAAGCTATTTTGAATCTGTCCAAAACTCCAAAGGACTGTAGAGTATTCCATCCATATGATTATCATAGTGTAAGCTTCGGTGATATTATTGAAATTATCAGACCTTTAGGATTGGATATTCAGCCTGTTGAGGATGATGAATATCAAAAAGCTTTGGATGAAGCTCTTGCGGATAAAACAAAACAGGAAGGAGTCTCCGGTCTTATTACTTCGATAGGTTCCGGAAAGGTTAAAAAGATTTGGCTTCCTGTTGATAATGTTTATACTATACAGTCTATGTATCGTTTAGGCATTAAATGGCCATTTGTTTCTGAGGAATATATCTATAATTTCATTAAATATCTGGTTGACTTGGATTTCTTCAGTGTTTAGGAGTATAAACGATGTATGAGAGAAATTATAATTTATTGAGAAGTAAATTTTCAGAATTTTTCCTGCCGACTTTATTCACATCAATGGCAGGAAACATCTGTCTTTTTGTTGACGGATTGATTGTTAGTTTTTTAATCGGTGCAGGAAATCTGTCAGCAATTCAAAGTGTGGCTCCGGTAATTACATTTGTTAATTTAATTTATTGGATGATTGGGTTGGGAGGCAGTGTACTGTGTTCTGTTGCAAAAGCGGAATTTGATGAAGAAGGATCCAACAGTTACTTTTCGGTTTCAATTATTTCACTTTTAACTATTGGAATTCTAATCATGATTGTAGGATTGCTGTTTTCAGGACCTATCTCTCAAATGCTATGTGCTTCACAGCCAGAGTTAGTTCCGGATGTAAATCTGTTTTTCAAAGCATTAATCATAGGTATGCCTTTCTTATGTTATATGATGAGTTTATCTTATTTTATAAGGGCGGATGGTATTCCTTCTTTACCATTCAGGGCAATACTATTAGCAAATATTGTTAATATTTGTTTTGACTTTGTTTATATTAAATTTTTAAATTTTGGTCTGTCTGGTGCTGCACTTGCAACTTCAACAGGGTATATTGTGGGTTCTATCATTATATCCTATTATTTCTTTAAACCAGAGCGCACACTGCAATTTATCAAATTGAAAGTTAAACCATTATTAAGTTATCTTAAAAAGATTGTAACATCAGGATTTTCATCCGCATCAACACAATTATATTTGACATTAAAATTGTACATCATAAACTTTTTATTAGGTCTTTATTTTGGGAAATTCGGTTTGGTAGCTTTTGGAATTTGTTATAACAGTTTATTTATATTATACATTTTCTTAATTGGAACGGCACAGACCATGTCTCCGATTGTATCTGTTTACTTCAAGGAAGAGGATTATTCAGGAGTTAATTATGTTATCCACAGAGCATTGAAGATTGTTTTAATTTCAAGTTTGGCATTGTCAGTTTTATTCATTGTTTATCCTCAATCATTATTGTTGTTGTATAGTGTTAAAGACTCTGCACAGGTTCCTGTTGTTTTAAATGCGCTTAGAATATTTGCAATATCTTATGTTGGTACTGCAATTACATTTTTATATACTTTCTACTCTCAGGCAATACAAAAGAATCAGTTGTCAACAATAATCTCATTACTTGAGGGGCTTGTGTTGCCGATTTCTCTTGCAATAATACTTGCATTAGCAATAGGTGGTGATGGAATTTGGATTTCATTTGCAATAGCGGAAGCCATAACAATAATGTTCATCTTTGTTTATTCAAGATACATCAGTAAAAAAACTGATGGTGAGTATTCAGGATTCTTTATCAATAAACATAATGATGACCAATCAGTATTTGAGCATACTATTAGTGGGGATGTTAAAGAAGCTGTTGAATTATCTAGCGATGTTCAAAACTATTTGTCTGAGAACAAATCTGCCACTTTGGTCAGTATGGCTATTGAGGAAATGCTTGTCAATATAATTAACACTAATGAAACTGTAGAAAATATTGACGTAATTGTTAGAGATAATGATGAAAATATTCTAATTTCTATTAAGGACACAGGTGTTGAATTCAATCCGGTTGTTGAAAATGAAGATTTGAAATTTGACAATATCAGCATTTTAAATAAAATATCTGACAATATTGATTACTCGAGAGTACTGGGATTAAACAGTACTGTAATTACAATTAAGAATAATTAATTTTATTCTTTTTTCTTTTTTTAAAATTATTTAGTAAAAAAAGTTTATAAAAGATTTATTTTTAAAATAAACCTTTAATAATTAATATTTGGACTAATATGTCTTATTTACTGTCTGGTTTTGGTAAATAAGGTATCAATGATTCAGCTAATCTGCTGATTGGCATGGTTTGTATCCATACTTTTCCAGGACCTTGTATTCTTGCAAAAAAGAGTCCTTCACCGAACATTATATTTTTGGCTCCTTTAACTCTTTCAATGTCAAAATCAACGCTTTCTTCCATTGCTGCAATGTGTCCAGGGTCAACTAATAATTTTTCTCCAGGTTGCAGGTCATGCTCTATTACTTCTCCGTCAATTTCTAAAAATACTATTCCTGTGTTGCTGAACTTTTGGAGAATGAATCCTTCACCACCAAATATTCCTGCTCCGAGTCTGGTTCTTATATGAATGTCAATGTCCACACTTTTTTCTGCTGCCAAAAATGCATTTTTCTGGCCTATGATTGTATTGGTTCCATCTAATTTGATTGCCATGATTTTTCCAGGGGTACAGGATGAAAATCCAATCTGCTGGTTATCTGATTGTGCTGTGAAAAAATTAAAAAACAATGTATCTCCGGATAGTGCTCTTCCAAGTCCTTTTAAAAGCCCTCCATCGGTATTTGTATCCATTTCCATATCGGAGGTCATAAAAGCCATAGCTCCAGTTTCATTTTTCATTGTTTCTCCTTTTTGTAATGTGCATATTACCATAGGGAATGCTCCGCCGCGTATTTCATATTCCATTTTATATCACCTTTTTTTTAATAACTATTATTGTAGTGGTGGAGATTATCCTCCACCGGGAATGGTATATTTATCATTTACTCCGTAAAATATCCCATCTCCTCGTCTTTTTTCAGTCACATTTAATAATGCATTATTGAAAATTATGTTCAATAATTTATACCCGTCCTTATCAACAAAATTGGTTAAAGAAGTGTTATTTTCCCTTATTTTCAATGTATCTTTTTCAATGTCAAAACATGCACCGTAAAGGATTTGCATTGAATTTTCTTCTGCTGATTGCGGAGGGTATTTTTCAGTTAAATTCTGTGATTTTAAGTAATTTTGGTAATTTTGCCATTCTTTTTTAAGTTCTTTTCCTTTTTTTGTTAATTTGCCGTTTTCCAGTATGTCCTTGTAGTTTTTGCCATCATAATTATTTTCATTTTCAATGGCTTTGACATATTCGGCAAGGTCTTTTTCAAATTTGTTGGCATTTGCAGCATTATGGGTTTGTTTTGCCATTGCCTTCAAGTTGAATTTTTTATTTTTATTCAAATTTTTAAGTAAGTTAATTGCTAGGGTTTCTGATGTTTTTAATTCTCCTTTATTTGCAATTCTAAGTGTTATTTTTTTCATGACTTCCATGTCTTCAGGGGTTAATTTTTTACCTACTTCATATGTATCATCCAAATCAATATCGCATTTGATTTGATCTTTGTTAATTAAATCGAGTATTGTGAGTGATAATGTTTTGATGCTTATTTCATTGTTTTTTGCAAATATGGTGGAAATCATAGAATATGAATCGCTGCTTGGAGGTTTTATGATTGCTTCATTTTCCTGATTTCTATTATTTAATCCTAACATATTTCTCACGTCCTTATTCTTTGTCTTTTAAAGATTCTAAGTATGCTTCATGGATTTCCTCTGCAAGTTCATCATTTCCTTCAATGATTGGTCCTGTGTAGTCACAGTCCTTACAACAGCATTGTGACCAGTTTTGAGGGATAATCCAGTCAACATTTTTAGATCCGCATCTTGGACAAATTTTATGCATTTTCATTTTAATTCCTCGTTAGTTTTTTTGTAGTCTTTTTAGATATTAAACTTAATAATTTGTTTCTAATAAATAATATATAAAATTTTTTGAATGTAAGTACAATCTTACATGTTTATATCTTTTTTAAAGTATTATTTGCTGATTAAATTAATAAATTGAAATTTTTGATGATTTGTCGGTAATTAGTGTTTAACATTTATATTCTACAAGTCTTATTTTGACCTATAAAATAATTAATTTCAACGTTAATTAAATGAAGTAATATCTTTTTTCTTTCAATATTATGAGTCAACTTTTACATTAACAGCAAATGTATTAAAAATCAATTCTATTTCGACTATTTGATGTATAAGCAAACATTTATAAGTTATCAAGTTAAATATATTAACATAAAATATTTAGGTTTTCCTAAAAATTTAATTTAAAAAGTGGAGGGATTTTATGGCAAACACTGCAGATTGTTGTTCTGTTGAAAAAAGTAAAGATTCCAAAAAGAAAAAAGGAATCTTGCAAAAGCTCTGGTGTTTCTTTTTTGGCTGCAATTGCCATTAAACACCTTTTAATAAAATAATTCTTTTTTTTTTAAATCACAAATATATGGGAATAGTTTAACTATTCGCCACTTTTAAGTGATTCCACCATGTCTAATTTTTTAATTTTACGTGAAAACATCAGATTTACAAGTATGGATAATGTAAATGTTATTATTGCAGTAAGTATTAAATTTGTAAGTGATATGGAAGGCAGAATATAAAATGAATCTCCTGAAGACTCCCACATGACTTTTAATATGTAATAACCTACTGGAATGCCTAATATAAATCCGATAGTTGTAAACCATAGATTTTGTGTTAAAAGTAATTTTCTCAAAGCCTTTGTTTTAAAACCTAAAACTTTAAGTGTTGCTATTTCACGTTCGATTTCTGTAAATGACAACAATCCTAAATTATATAATACTACAACTGCTAAAAGTGATGCAAAGAATATTAAAATGTATATTAATAGCCACATCGCTTCTGTAAGTTCATCCCAACTGGAAGTTATATCGTTCATTGAATTTGCTGTTTTGATAGCAGTATAGTTTTTGTCAACATGTTCAGTTGTTAAAATACTTGTCGGTGTGTAATTCAAATCCAAATCTTCAAGTTTGTCTGTTGACATGATGAATCCTTGTGAAGTTGGATCTGCATGGATTTTGTTAATTTTTGTATTAATCCATTTGTCTGAACCCATAATATGCCATTTTACACTGTCCCCTACATTAACACCAAGCATATCAGCCATTTTTTGTGAAATTGAAATCTCGTCATCCTCAATCTTGATTTTATTCCAGTTATAATCTGTTGGAGTTACCAAATCTGTATGGTTTAAAACCAGCAGTGAACCAGACTTCTTGGCCGAATCGGATTCAATTTCAATGGCGGATTCCATTATTTTATCTCCATTGACTTCATCAGCCACATCATCAATCTCTGATGTGCTTGCATTATCGTCAATTACTAATTTTGAATCATAGTGGTTAATTTGATTGAATTCCCATTCTTTCAGGTCATTCATTCCATCATACATTCCGAATGCAGATACCAGAAGTGCTGTACATCCTATAACTCCTACAATTGTCATCAATGCTCTAAACTTATTTCTTTTTGCATCTCTGTAATTCCATCGGGTATTGAATGATAAGTGTTTGAAAAATCCCAATTTTTCAATCAGGCCTGATGAAGAAACTTTAGGAACTTTTGGTCTTATTGTGTCTGCAGGATTTTCATTAAAAATGCTTTTAACCGCATAATATGAAACCAGAACTGACATTGCAACCATGGCTAATGCAACGTAGACAAAATCCATGCTCCATTTTGGGTCCCATGAAGGCAATATGTATGTGGAGCTCATTGATGGATAGAATAGCTGCGGCAGTGTCATAGGACCTATGATTAAACCTAAAATGGAACCGACCAGTACCAGCCAGAACCCGTAGGATATGTAGTGAAACATTATTGACTTGTCTTTAAATCCGCATGCTTTTAAAATACCAATTTGTGTTCTCTGATGTGTAATTATCCTTGTCATTGTTGTTAAAAGAATTAACATTGCAATTAAAATGAAGACTACTGGAAAAATTCCTGCCATCATTTGATGCTGGTCCATTTCTTCTGAAAACTGACTTACGCTTGTGTGTTCTGATCTTTCAACAAATGAATTATATTTTCCGTCCATTTTCTCAGACAGTAAGCTGTTGAAAGTTTCAGCAGTTTCATCGAATTTCACATTTAAAACATTATAAGGGACAATTTGTGAGGGGAATGCCTTATAGCTCATATATGCAAAACCTATTTTGGAAAAATCAGGAATTACAGATGATTTTGAAGCGTGATAAACATATTCTGGTGAATAACCTGTCCCCTTGACTTCTTTTTCTATTTTCATTCCGTTAAACTCAAAAGTTATATTGTCTCCAACATTAACGTTTTTTGCATCTGCAAAACTTTTATCAAGCCATACGCCTTCACTGTCATTAATGTCCAATGCTTTTCCTTCAACTAAATAGAATTTTGATATTGTATTGTTTTCTACAAAATGCAGAGTAATCTCGGGGTCATTCGAATAATCTGCAACCGAATCAACAACCAGCTGCCTTTCCATTTGGGTTGTCGGACCTAAACAGTATATCTGGTCCAAAAATCTTTCATTTAGATTAGCTGAGTAAATCCAACCGTCCGCCAGATTAGTATTGCTGTAATAGTCATTGCTGTTAACTTCAAGACCTACAGATTCACCTCCAACACCTGCAAAGACAAATACTCCTAAAAATGCCATTAAAAAAATAGATATAAATTGGGCTTTGTGTTTAAGTATGTCTCTTAACATCTTTTTAAAAAGCATTGAATCACCATTCTAAATCTGTAATGTTTTTGGGATTTTCATTAACAACAATGCTTTCTATCTGACCGTTTTTAATTCTGATTACTTTGTCTGCGGCTTCTGCTAAAATTGCATTGTGTGTTACAATAACGACGGTGGTTCCTTTGTTGTTGCTCATATCCTGAAGCAAATTCAGAATCAAAACGCCTGTTTTAGAGTCAAGCGCTCCTGTTGGCTCATCACATAAAAGCATTGTAGGTTGTTTAGCTACTGCTCTTGCAATGGATACTCTTTGCTGTTCTCCACCGGATAACTGTGCAGGAAATTGATTGGCATGATCTTTAAGCCCTACTGAATCTAGAACTTCCATGCCGTTTATATTCACCTTGACAATGTCCTTCATAAGTTCTACATTTTCAAGAGCGGTTAAATTTGGTATGAGATTATAAAACTGAAAAATAAAGCCCACATTTTCTGCCCGGTAGGATGTAAGCTGATTATCTGAAAAATTTTCTATATGATTTCCATTAACGATAATTTCGCCGGATGTAAGTGTATCAAGACCGCCTAAAAGGTTCAGTAATGTTGATTTACCTGCGCCTGAAGGTCCTAAAATAATAACAAATTCACCTTCATCGATTGTAAAATTGACATTGTCCATAGCTTTTAAAATATGCTCTCCGGACTTATAAATCTTGTTAACATTTTTAAATTCAATAATTGTACTCATGAACAGTACCTTCCTAAATAATTGATTTAAATAGTCATATATAAGAGATATTTTTTACTAAATATTCTTATACTCGCAGATGTACTCTTAATTTAAAAAAAAGAAAAGATTAAGAAATATCAGCTACTTCAATAGCTTCTACTTCTATATCTCTTGAAAAATCTTTATCAGTTAAAACTGATTTAGTGCTCATTACTCCAAACAACATGGTAGATAGGTTATGTATCATTGATGAAGTTGATGGAGGAATTATGCCTAAAACACCTAAAACAAGAAGGCTGCCATTTACTGCAACAATATTGTGGTAATTTTTGTTGATTTTATCCAACATTCCAACACTTAGTTTCCTGAGTGTTACGAGGTCATATAAATCGTCGGACAGTAATGATATGTCTGCTACTTCACGTGCAATATCTGATGAATGTTTCATTGAAACAGATACATCAGCTGCTGCAAGTGCCGGGGAATCATTGATTCCGTCTCCGACCATAATGACGGTTTTTCCGTCTTGTTTTAACTCTTCTACAATTCTTGATTTATCTTCTGGAAGAACTTGTGATTTATAATCTGTGATGCCTAATGCTTTAGCACTAGCTTTTGCACCGCTTTCACTGTCTCCTGTAAGCATTATGACATTTTCAATGCCTAACTCTTTTAGTTCTTCTATTACATATTTTGCTTCTTCACGTACGGGATCATCAATGCAGATTAAGCCTTCAAGTTTTCCGTCTATGCCCAGATAAACTACAGAGTGTTCTGCTGCTTTTTTAGCCATTTTCTTTTCCTGGGCTTTGGTTGCTTTCACTTTCTCATCATCAAATAAGAAGTGTTTTGATCCTATTACTGCACGTTTTCCGTCATATTCGGTTACAATGCCATGTGCTACAATGTATTCCACTTCACTGTGGTCTTCTTCATGTTTGAGGCCTTCCTTCTCAGCCTGTTTTACTATGGCAGTTGCAATACTGTGTGCGAAATGCTCTTCAATACATGCGGCCATTCTTAGAATGTCATCACGTTTGTATCGTCTGGACATAGGAACTACTTCAACAACCTTTGGAGTTGCTTTTGTTAGTGTTCCTGTTTTATCGAATATGATGGTGTCTGCATTTGCATAGTTTTCTAAAAATTTACCTCCTTTTACCATCATTCTATTGTCTGATGCTTCTCGCATTGCAGATATGATGGATAATGGGGTTGTTAGCTTAATGGCACATGAAAAATCAACCATCAATACGGATAATGCTTTTGTTGAATTTCCGGTAATTAAGTAGGTTAAAGCTGTTGCAAGGAAACTGTATGGAACAATTGAATCGGCAAGTTTTTCAGCTTTGCTTTGTGTATCTGCCTTCAACTCTTCTGAATTTTCAATTAAATCGATTATTTTATTTAAACGGGTTTCCTTGTTCATTGAATAAACTTCAACTATCAGATTACCTTCTTCTATAACAGTTCCTGCATGAACTGTTTTTCCAGGTCTTTTATGGGTTGCTAATGGCTCTCCAGTCATGGAAGCTTCATTAACCATTGCTTCTCCTTCAATTACTTTTCCATCAACCGGTATCACATCGCCCATGTGGACTTTAATTTTATCTCCCTTATCTATATCAACAGCAGGGCATTGTTTTTCTTCACCGTCTTCTCCTACTACCCATACAGTATCTATATTTAAAGCCAAACTGTCTTTAAGTGTACTTTTAGCTTTTTGTATTGTGTAGTCTTCAAGCGCATCGGAGATTGACAATAAGAACATCATTGAACTTGCTGGTTTGTACTGTTTTTGCAGTAGTGCTCCGGTTACTGCCGCACCGTCGAGAAGTGCAACATCAACTCTAAAGCTGGTCAAACTGTCCAAACCATTCCAGATATATTCTGCTGCATTATAAATTGTCAATGCATTTCTAATAGGCATCGGTAGGAATATTCTATAAAGAACTCTATTAAAAATCATTTTGGATAATTTGAGATAAAACTCGTCGGTGATTTCCCTTGAAGTTTGAGCTTGAGTCGGCTCTGCTTCAAACAAATCATCTAATGTAATACCATCAAGGATATTGAAAATCTTCTTTTTGCTTTCAATATCTCCGTCGTAGTATATTAAAATACTTCCGTTTCTATGGGAAGTGTATACTTCATGGATAAAACTTTGATTTAAAAGTAATGAAGCGAGGCCATAACCTTCTTCTTTGGTGAAAGCCCATTGGCCTGAACGAACTCTTAATCGAGTTTTGTTATCATACATTACTTTGTATTTCATTTCTTTATACCTGAAAAAATAAGCTTATTCTTTTGCTTCTATATAAATCTCTTTTTTAGTTTCTGCGTTTGCATCAACCACAATGTCTTCTGCATTTTCTTTCATGTCTTGGAAACATTCTTCAGCATCTTTTTTAGCAGACATTACGGATGCCATGCCTTGTGTTGCAGCATCTTTCACGGTTTTTGATTCTAATATTTTTTTACCGACAATTGCAGTAGCGATTCCTGCTGCAAAAATTAACGCATGTTTGTGCTCATAACATTTATTAATAATTTCATCACGATTCATTTTAACAATCTCCCTTTAAAAAAATGATTTGTTTTCTTTTTTTCTATTTATTTTATTTTTCAATTTGTTAATAAATTCAAATTCTTCTTCAAGTTCCGGATGGTTTCCAAATCCGCAATTTGGACAATGAACCTGTTTGCATCCGGAATGTTTTCCACAGCCAACGCACCCACGGTTTTTCAATTTTTTCTCATCAAATTCAAAACCACAAATACGACATTTCATATTTTACCTCATAATAAAAAAAATATTGAAATATTGAAGTTTATTCCACTTCAATATTTTTTGCTTCATCTTTTCGAAGACAAACATCATATCCTTTGATGTTCATTTCAATGGGATCGCCTAAGGTAGCAACTTTTTTAACAGTAATTTTTGCTCCTTTAACAAAACCCATTCCCAGCAGGTGTCTTCTTAAATCCACATCTCCGTCATTATGGTATTTTACCAATGTGACTGTTTCACCAGGTTTTACATCCTTTAAAGTTTTTGTCATTTATATCACCTTACCAATGTTTATCCGAATCCTGCAAGTAAACCAACATTGTAGATTAGGAATGCTACAATATAAGCAGTCACTAATGTAATGGCTGACATTGTCAATGGCCATTTCCAGCTGTTGGTTTCTTGTTTGATTGCTCCAATAGCTGCAAAACAAGGCACGTATAATAAACAGAATGCCATGAATGAATATGCAGATAGTGGTGTGAACAAGTCTTGAACTAATGCGACAGTTCCTTCCTCATCATCTTCTTCAAGTCCACCTAATGTGGTAAATGTTGATACTACAACTTCTTTTGCAACTAAACCTGTAAGGATTGCAATACCTGCTTGCCAGGTTGAAAAACCAAGCGGAGCAAAAATAGGGGCTATTGCACTACCTATCATACCAAGTATACTTTCCTGTGATCCGTATTCCACACCAAATGGCAAGTAACTTAAAATCCAGATTATGATTGCAGAAACAAGAATGATAGTACCTGCTTTTCTTAAGAAACCTTTAGTTTTATCCCAAGTGTGTAATAAAACACCTTTTAGAGATGGGATCTTGTATGTTGGAAGTTCCATAACAAATGGTGCGGACATTCCTTTAAACATTGTTCTTTTAAGGATACCTGCAACAATAAGTGCCACAACTATACCTAATATATAGATTGATAATAAAATTAGACTTTTGTTTGCTGTAAAGAATGCTGCGATAAAAATTGAGTAAATTGGCAGTCTTGCTGTACATGACATGAATGGAATAAGCATCATTGCAAGCAGACGGTCAGATTCATTTTCCATGGTTCTTGTTGCCATAACTGCAGGCACTCCACAACCGAATCCTAAAATCATTGGAATGAAAGCTTTTCCGTGAAGACCTACAATTGCGTGCATGACTTTATCTAAAGTGAAAGCGGCTCTTGCTAGATAACCACTGTCTTCCAGTATGCTTAAGAATAAAAACATAAGAATAATTTGCGGTAAGAATACAAGAACTCCTCCTACACCTCCGATAAGTCCGTTTTGGAGGAATGAACCTAACATTTCATTTCCAACAGAGGCTACCAGATATTCTCCTAACCATCCAAACCATTCATCAATAAAATCACAAAATGGTGTTGCTATTGTAAATGTCAAATGGAATAAGAGAAACATTACTCCTAAGAATATAAATGGGGCGAGAAGCCTATTTGTTACAATTTTATCTATTCTGTCAGTTACGGTTTCTTTTTCAACACTCGGTTTTTTTACAGCTTCGGCCATCAAACCGTCGATAAATGCATATCTTGCATTTGCAATAACTTCCTCTGCACCTTCATTATATACTGATTGGAGGTGGCCTGCTACACGGTCTGTTTCAGCCATTATAGCGGAACTTTGAGGAGAGCTTTGAACTTTTTGGATAACTATTGAATCCCTTTCAAGTAACTTTATTGCAGTCCAGACTGAAGGCACATCCAACAGATTTTTATCTTTTTCAATTAATTCCTGTAATTCACCAAGATGCTCTCTTAGTTCATCACCATAGGATAATTTTTCACTGGAATTGATTGGATTTTTGGATTGTTTTTCAACGGTGTTTAACAGTTCGTCAAATCCGTCTCCAGTTTTAGCATTGATTTCAATTACTGGAAATCCTAAAAGTTCACTCATCAAATCAATGTCTATGATATGATCTTTTTTCTTTGCAAAATCGTTCATGTTAAGGGCTAATACAAGGTTAGCACCTAATTCCATCATTTGTACTGTTAAATATAAATTTCGTTCTAAATTAGCAGCATCTACTACATTCACGATTGCATCTGAGGAGTCATCTACGATGAAATCTCTTGATACGATTTCTTCCATAGAATGTGCGCTCAATGCGTAATTTCCCGGCAAATCTATAACGTCATAGTTATAGTTTCCGTGGGAAAAGTGACCCTCTGCTTTTTCCACGGTTTTTCCGGGCCAGTTACCTACATGCTGGCGCATTCCAGTCAATCGATTGAAGACAGTAGTTTTACCCACATTGGGGTTTCCTGCTAATCCTACAATTAATTCTGTCATTAACCATTCTCCCGTTTTAATTAAAAAATTTGGAATAATATTTTTTTGAAATATTATATTCCTCGAAAATTTAGCCATATTCGTTCGTTAAAAATACATGACTATAATTTAGGTAAACCTAAACATTTATATAATTGTCTTTAATACTATTTAAATTTTTAGGCATTCCTAATATATTTCAATCAACAACTGTTTTTGGTAATTTTAAATGGATATTGTTATAATTTTAATAATTATGCTGGTTAAAAATGTTATTCGAAAGTAAAATAATTTGTTTTTAGTATAATAATTAATATTTTCATAGATTGCTTTTAAAAAATACTTAAAAAATATGTTTAAATCTTTTGATGTAATTTCAAATTTTAATTATAGTTTCTGGCAATAGTTAATTGAGGGTTTGGTTTTTTGGTTTTTTAGATTCAATATTATATGGGGGTTTTACTCTAAAAATTAATTGATGAAATTTTTTTTTAGCCAATTGTTTTTTCATCATCATTAAAATTCATTGTTTAAAATTTATATAGTAATTTGTTTAATATTTTAAGTGGGAAGCATATGAGGTTTGTAAATAAAAGTGATATGTTTATCATCGCTAGGAATTCCGGAATGATAATGATTGGAATAGGGCTGATGTGTCTGGTTCCGATTATTGTCGATTTTGTATTTCTTGAATTCAATGTAATGGGATATGTTATACCTGCATTAATATCGATTGTTGCGGGTTTAATCTGCATAAAAGTTTTTGATAAATATTCTACAAGTAAAACTCGTCTAAAACATGGAATGATTACGTCAGCTTTAGTTTGGCTCTGGGCATCCATTATTTGTGGGCTGGTGTTTTATTTTGTAACTGGTATAAACTTCATAGACTGTATTTTTGAAAGCATGTCTGCTTTAACTGGAAGTGGAATTACAATTTATAGTGATGTTGAAGTATTACCTTATAGTATATTGTTTTTCAGAGCATTTCAGCAATGGATTGGTGGTTTGGGAATCATTGTTTTGATAATTTCTTTTTTATCAAAACCGGGAACTACATCATCCAGATTATATCAGTCTGAAGCCCGTGAAGACCGTATTAAACCATCTATCAAAGCCACTATCCAGGAAACCTTAAAAATATATGCGATTTATACTGTTGCCGGAATTATATTATATGTATATGCGGGGATGCCTGTTTTTGATTCGATTTGCCATACATTCAGTACTATTTCGACAGGAGGTATGAGCGTAAAAAATGCCAACATTGGATTTTACCACAGTGATTTGATTTATTTTATTACAATCATTTTAATGATACTGGGGGCAACAAGCTTTCTGGTGCAATATAAAGTTATTAAAACACGGGGAAAATCATTAATTAGGGATTTGCAATTTCAGGTATTGATTTCAATCATTGCTGGAGTCTCTTTATTGATATATTTCATATCCAATATAGTTCCTATGGAGGTTTTATTCCATGTTGTCTCTGCAATAACAACAACGGGTGCAAGCATTCAAAGTGCTACTGTAATGGCGGGCTGGCCGTCAAATGTAATTATCATTATAATGACATTAATGCTTATTGGAGGTTCTAATGGATCTACTGTAGGTGCTCTTAAGTTAATGAGGGTTATTACCTTTTTTAAGGGAATATATAAGAATTTACGTGGAATATTGTCTCCAAATAGTGTTATCAATCTTGAAATTTCAGGTAAAAAAATCACTGATGAACTGGTTGCGGAAAGCGGAAACTACATAACTCTCTATTTAATCTGCATTCTTATTACATGGATATTGATGTGTTCATATGGTCATGACCCGTTCCAGTCATTATTCTTTACTATTTCAATGCAGGGCAATGTCGGTCTGGAAATCGGACAGATGTCCCAGGCAATAGAATTGCCGCTAAAAGCCGTTGGTATATTTAACATGTGGATTGGAAGACTGGAAATTTATCCTGTTCTGATTACATTTAGGGCATTTTTTGAAATATTTAAAAGATAGTTATTGTTTAATTCAATTGAGATGGTTGAATACTATCTGAATAGCATTGACAAAATTAAATCATATTTAATATCGTTAACTTTATTTGTAATTTTTCTTAAATATTAATATTGAGGAGTATTCATGCCACTGTTTAAAATGAAAAAAGTATGGGATTATTGCACATATGATAAAGCATTCTTTTTTGTTATTCTATTATTATTTTGTGTATGGAATGCTCTTCAGCAATATGCATCTTCGAAAAATATAGTAATATATTTATTTATTTTTTTAATTAATTGTATGGTATTAGGTTATGGATTGACAATTACTCGTGATGTGATAAATGGAGGTATCAGATTACCTAAAATAATGATTAAAAATGTTGTAGTTTTGGGAATCAAATCAATTATTGTTTATCTTATTTATTTTTTTGTTCAGGCAATAATTTTAGGGGTCATATCTAATCCGCTAAATTTTCCTGAGTTTGATTTGGAGGATTTGTTATTGCAACTTCCAGAAACAATTAAGTTATTTTTTTCACATAGTCCTGCAGATGCATTTATATTTATTGTTCTAGGTGCAATTGTATTTTATATTACTACATTTTTCATGGAAATCGCACTGGCCAGACTTGCTGATACAGGTGATGTCAAATCTGCTTTTAATCTGAAGGGTATAAAAAGAGATATAGATTTGCTTGGATGGAAGCATTATGTAAAAGACTTTACTTTAATCATTTTAGCAATAGTTATTTTTTCATATTTCACAGCTCTCTATTTTGAAATTGATATTATAAATTATATATGGGATGTTTTTTGGATGGTATTAGTTTTTGTAACTCAATACTGGGGTATTGGTGTGATTTATAGGGAAATTAAAGAAAAAAAATCATTTAGTTGAATCCTAATTTTTAAATCAGGAACCATAGATAATATTTCTTAATTGTCTGTGTAACTTAATATTTTAATGCATTGTATTGCAGGTGTAATTTTGTTTACTGCAAAATCAAAATTGTTTTCACATTTTAAAATTGATTTAAACCAAAACCATTCATTTATATGTTATAATATTCTATATTAATTTATGAAATTTAAAATAATAAATGATTTGGCGTCAGTTATTGACAATATTGTTTCTGAAAAGTATTTATCTAAATTCCAGGAATTTTTATTAAGTGGAGCCATTTTTACAGAAGCGAGTAAAGTTTTAGCTATTATAATAATTTTCATTTTAGTAGCTGAAATTGTTTTGGCATTAACAGTTACAATTTTTGCACTGCAGGTATCTGTATTGATTTTACCATTTTTTGTAGTTCCTGGTCTTTTCACATATGTTGTGGTTCAACAGGAAAAGAGGGCACAGGAAATAGAACGAACGGCCCCGGACTTTTTAAGACAGCTTTCAAGTATGCTTCAGGTCGGACTCAGTTTTGAAAACGCAATGGAAGACATGTCACAGTATGGTGAAGGTCCGCTCTACGATGAAATGAGGAGGACAATCATTGAGATTCGTATGGGTCGTAATTTTGATGATGCCTGGAGAGCAATGTCTAAACGCTTGAAATCCAGGGAATTGGAAAGAATTTTCGGAATTATTCTTGATGGGCGTAAATCTGGATCCAGTATTTCAACAGTATTGTCTGATGTTTCAGATGATTTACGGGATTTGATGGCTCTTAAACGTGAGAGAAAATCTGCAGTTATGATGTCTGTAATGTTTCTGTTAATTTCAGCGATAATTGCAACCCCATTTGCTGTTGGTATGGTTGGCGTTTATTCGGAATTTATGCAAAACTATGGGATGGAATCCGAAATTATTATGACGGCTCCAATTGCTGGGGAGGTTTACTTAATAATTCACTCACTTTTGGTGAGTTTTATTGTCAGTCTCATTATGTATGGAGATATTAAAAAAGGATTTAAGTTTTCTATACCATTAGTTGCCTCATCTTTTGGAATATTCTATTTTATTTCAACATTTGGGGGAAGTTTGCTTATGGGGGGATTTTGATGGACAGTAAAGGACAGGCATCTGCCGAATTCATATTGCTTTTTGGAGGAATAATTGTGGTTGTATTGCTGGCTATTTATATGTATAATCGATATATTGGTGATTTAAGTGGACAAATTAATTCAAAAGAAGTTAATGAGTTTAAAAATCAGTTAAATGTACTGGGAACATATTTTAAATAAGTAAATTAGAAATTATGCCAATAACAATCAGTAATGTCTCTAAAAAAATATTATGATGTTTCTGTTAATCTCTTCTGCATGATGGTGGTTCAATATATTATGTTATTCAAAAACTTAAAAAAGGCAAAACCTATACTGTACAGGTTATCTATCCTAAAAATACTGTTAAAACAACTTTAAAAGTTAAAGGCTAGTTCCTTTAACATGTTCTTTTTTTATAAGATGTTAATGAGTTTAAAAATAAGTTTTTAAAGAAATAAGGAGATAATTTGATAATTATCTCATGTACAATATAAATTTTCCAAATTTCGGGATTCTATAAATTATCACTACTGCAATGTAACTCAGTATTATTAATAAAATCCAAAGAATTATGGCTTTTACAGGTTCTGTGAATGGCAAATCAACAATTACTGGAAGTAAAGGCAATCTGAATATGTTGTGCACTAAAAACACTGCAAATGAATATTTGGCCAGGAAGGAAACAAATGGATATGCTCTTACTTTTCCCACTCTTGAACATAATTCAAATAATGCAAATGATCCTGTTAGGATGAATGGGAATTCATACCATAGGAAAAAGTCGTAGCCTTTTATAAATGCATAATACTGGAATAAAACACATATCAGGAATGATATGAATGCAAGCAATCCTAATAATGAACTTTTAATATTTTTAAATTGTCCTTTTTTAACCAGATATCCAAGAATTATATAAATTCCGTAAATTCCTCCACTGAATCCGAGACAATATTGGATATTTACATTTTTAATGCCGTGCATATCTAATACGGTTGTAATAAACGGAAGCAGAAATGCTAAAAGTGTAAATATGACTGTTGCTTGCCAAATGATTTTATCATCAAAATGTTTAAGTGCACTTGCAACAAAAGGCATTGAAAGATACATTCCAATAATCATTGGCATATACCACATATGGCTAAAAAATAGGTTTCCGGCTTCGCTGAAATTAACCTGCTCATATCCAAAACTAATATATTGCAGACTAAGGGCATATATTATTGCCCAGATAACAGTGACAATGATTAATCCTCTACAGTTCTTTTCCCAAAACTTACGGACACGATCATTATCATAAGATCTGTCAAGCAGCAGATATCCTGTAATCATTAAAAAGAATGGAACTCCTATACGACCAATAAACAGTGAAGCAAAATTAAATATTCTGGAGTATATTGTATAATTCAGTATAGCATCAGATGAGATAATATAAATTCCATCGGTAGCGTGAATGTACAATACAGTTAAAATAGCTATTGCACGTACAAGATCAATCCACTCAACTCTATTTTTTCCCATTGATTTTTTCTCCATATAATCAATATATAATATTTTGTCAATGTAAGTTAAATAGTTATTTTTGTTTTAGATTTTTTTTAACAGTATTAAATTTTTTTCATTTTTTTAATCAAATTTAAATATGTCTGCCAATAAAGTTATATAATAATCTCATTTAATGAGTTTTTTTAAATTAAATAAAAGGTGAACAAAATGGAAATAAGCGATATATTTAGCGATGCTTTGGTTTATCCATTTAATAATCTTAAAGCATTAGTGTTATATTTAATCTTAGGTATAATTTTAGGAATAGCTATTGCTGGTACTCTTGGTGCAGTAATGGCAGGTGCTTTAGCTAATAATGCATTAGCAGTTATAGGATCAGGAATTATTGGAATTATCATTGCTTTTGTAATTGGTTTTATCATTACAGGTTATGAATTGGATATTATCACATTTGGTATTGAAAGAAACAATGATGCACCAGGAATTGACATTGTAAATCAATTTATCAATGGTATAAAAGTATTTGTAGTAAACATTGTCTACTTTATTATCCCTCTTATTATTGCTGCTATTTTGGCTGTAATCTTCCAGCACTGGTTATCTGTAATATTAACTTTGGTATTATTTATTGTATTTGGTTTAGCAGCATTTATGGGGAACTGCAGACTAGCTAAAACCCATGATTTAGGTTATGCTTTAGATATTGGTGAGGCAATAGGGGATATTTCAAAAGTTGGAATTGTACAATTAATTTTATTCCTTGTAATTGTTTTTGTAATAGCTTTTGTTTTATATTTCATTGGAGGTGTTCTTTCTAACTGGAATTCTACTGTTGGAGGTATTTTCACAGGCATTATTGGGGTTTACATTACTTTCTTCAGCAGTAGAGCTATGGGTTTATTATACTCAGACGTATAATCTACCTTCTTTTTTTATTTTTTTTCATTTCTGTAATTTTTGTTTTAATCTTTTTTTTTAAGTGTTTAAAAGCTTTTTCTTGAATTGAATTTTTTTCTAGAAATACTGTCCTATCATTTAATTTTTTCACAGGCAAAATATCTTTGAAGATTGACTAAAATATCTGAAAAATCATTATATTTATTATAATTATTTATCTACTTTTTGTTTTGCATTTGACTCTAATTTATTTTTATTTAATTGATTTAATGGTTTTTATGATAGTTATTGTAATTATTTTTCCAAGCAGTAACTCGATATTTTCCTCATGTTTTTAAATTAAAAAAATGTGGTGATGTTTTTTCAGGATTGAATTATCGGAATTTAAAATAATTGTAATAACTCGATTAAAATATAAAAAAAGAAAATATTTCACTTCATTTAAAAAAATTTGCCATTTCAAGTTGTTACACTTGAAATGCACATCTAAATTACATTAATTAGTTTGGGTATGAACCATACTCCTACTATTGAAATCAGACAGCATATGATAATTGCAGGAGGAAATATGAAATAGCCTATTACCATCCCAATCAGAACAATAATTATTGTCCAGTATAATGGATAATGATTACTTAAAGCAAGCTGCAGCGCAATATTTCCAGGGTCTGTTTCTTTTAGGAATTTTCCAATCAGCATTGAAAGAATTGCCGTAACCAAAAACAATAATCCATACATGAACTGAGGGAAAAACAGATAGAAATTTTCACCAACAAAGATTGTAAAGTATGGAAGCAGTGAAAATACAAACAGTGTGATTCCCATCGTCCAAATCACATTTGGATCAATTTTGTTCACAATATTGAATAGGTTATTGTTATAGTTCCAGAAGTTAAAGCACACAATAAAGCTGATTGCATAAATAAAAAAGTCGTATCTTAGTTCATAAAGTGATTCCCAGCTTCCAAGACTTGCAAGAGGTATTTCCAAAACAATAACGGTAATTATAATTGCCAATATTGCATCAATCAATGCTTCAAATCTTTCAGTTTCCATAAGCTTTCCTCCTCAATAATCTGCCTAATAAAATCCATAGAACAACAGATATCAGGCAGCAAATGAAAATTCCGGGTACGTATACTGTATATGTTAAAATGAACCCGAGAACCAGTATGATGATTGGAATGTTCATATAGTAGGAATTGAAATTCAAATCATGCAGCTGCTGATTATATGGGTTGCTTCTGTAAATTGCTCTATTGGCTAATGTATTCAAAATATGTGTTACGATAAAAATTAATCCGAACATTGTCTCTGCAGGGACGGAATAAACATGATTTGCAAGCCAAATTGTAAAATAGGGTAGCAGTGAAATAACAAAGGTCATTGTTCCATAAATCCACACACAGCTGTTGTCTATTGTATCAACGACCTGAAAGAGGTTATGATTTGCATACCAGATGTTATATAATATTAGAAAACTAAGGAAATAAGCAGCATAAATATAGTTTAGTTCAAGAATTCCATTTAATGTAGGCGTTGCAGGCTGCGGAATTTTCAAAACCAGAACGGTTATTATGATTGCAATTATTGCATCGAAAAATGTTTCAAATCTTGTAGTTTCCATAAGTGAATATTTATTAGTATTAGTATAAAATACTTAATCAAGGTGATAAAAATGGATATGCTGATTGGAGGAAAACACATTTCAAGTGATGATTTGGCTGAAGTAAAAAATCCATATAATGGTGAAATAATTGATACAGTTCCTATTGCCCATAGACAAACTGCAGATTTGGCAATAACTGAAGCAAACAGTGCAAAGGAAAGTCTGCAGGAAATGTCTGCTTTCAAGGTTTCAAATAAACTGTTCAATGTAGTTGAAAAACTCAAGGATAATCGGGAAAATTTTGCAAGGCTATTGTCTATGGAAGTTGGAAAACCGATTAATGAATCTTTAGTTGAGCTTGATAGGTCAATTGAAACTCTTAAGCTGGCTGCTGAAGAGGCAAAAAGAATCTACGGCGAAAGTGTCCCATTGGATGCCGGTTTAAATGGAAAAGGATTTTTTGCATTTACACAACGTTTGCCTTTAGGCGTTGTTGCAGCTATTACTCCATTTAACTATCCTTTAAACTTGACAATTCACAAAATTGCACCTGCAATTGCATGTAAAAATACTGTAATCATAAAACCTCCAACAGAAGCGCCCTTGACTGTTATGAAATTTGCAGAACTGTTAAATGAGGAATTTCCCGAAGGTGTTGTAAATACAGTTACAGGATTCGGTTCTGAAGTTGGAGACTATCTAGTCACATCATCCAATGTTGATAAAATTTCATTTACTGGAAGCGTTACAACAGGACTGATGATATCTCAAAAAGCAGGAATGAAAAAAGTTACATTGGAACTTGGCGGAAATGATCCTATGGTGGTGTTGAAAGATGCAGACATTGATAAGGCAGTACGCGGAGTAATCAATGGGGCTTTTTTAAATGCTGGCCAGGTCTGCATGGGCGTTAAAAGAATCATCATTGAAGATGATATTGCTGATGAATTTGCAGATAAATTGGTAAGTAAAACTGAAGAACTGGTAATGGGCAATCCGTTGGACAAATCAACTACTCTTGGAACATTAATATCTGAAAAAGCGGCAATTCAAGTTGAAGAAACTGTAAGTAATGCTGTAAGTGATGGGGCTAAAATCCTTACTGGAGGAATTCGTGATGGCGCATTTTATCAGGCTACAGTAATTGATAATGTTACACCAGATATGGATTTGGTGATAAATGAGACATTTGGCCCTGTAGCACCGATTATTCGTGTAAATAATATTGATGAAGCAATAAATGTAGCTAATGATACAGAATACGGCCTTCAGGCAGGGGTATTTACAAACAATTATCAAAATGCAATGAGATGTGTTGGTGAAATTGAAGCTGGAACAGTATTTATAAACAAACAGTCAACTTTTAGAACTGATAACATGCCGTTTGGTGGGTTTAAAAATAGTGGAGTTGGTAAGGAAGGCATTAAATATGCTGTAGAAGAGATGACAAAAACTAAGCTAATTGGATTGAATTTAAGATAGATTTCTATCTTAATATCATTTTACTCTAAGTATCAATACTAATTTAATCTTTATTTTGGCAAGGATGCCTTGACTTCTTAAGGACGAGGATGAATTGCCCTTTTTGTTTAGCGCGTAAAATACATGAAAATAAGTTTTATAAAAAACTTATTTTAGGTAATTTTCAACTAAATTACGGGTTTCATTAAGGGATTCCATTGGGATTCCTTTAGGCATTTGGCCAAGTTCCCCATCAACATCTTTAAGGATGCTTCCGTTCATTCCTAAAAACATTCCTTCACTGACGATGTCACTGAATGATTGTGGTGGAAGTAAGGAGACTCCAACTTTATTGTCATCTTTAACATTCAAATCGTTGGTAACAACAGTGATTGCACGTTTTCCCAAATTTACATTACAAAGCATTAGGTTTTCATTTTTCGGATGTTGTGTAACGCTCATTACCTCTCCGACTTTAATGTCAACACCCATAATAGGGTCATTGATTGGACCTAATGCCAATCTGTCTTTTAGGCCGATTATTGTATCTAGGAAAAATCTCACTTTTGCAATGTTTTCCTGGGTTTTTTCTCTATCTTCCTTTGGAGCATTGTTTAAAAACTTTTTATTCCAGTCATCTCCACCTAAATATTCAATAATTTTTAAAGCTTTTTGTTTTAATGCTTCAACATCGGGAGAGTTTACCAATTCATCTCCTTCCAAATAAGAATAAGTCAATGATTGAAAATCACTATTCATTTGTTTTCCCAAGTTGACTGCTTGCTTTTTATTCCAGCTACCTCGAAATGAAGCTGTTGGAATGAGATTCAAGTAATTTTCTCTTGCTTTGCTTGCTACTAAAATTCTATAATCTTTTGTTGTATCCCACAATTTAACGTCTCCTTTTAATCTAAATAATATTTTAATTTTATAATTTAATAAATTTTTGCAATAAAAACTTTTTAAAAACATAAATTATTTATATTAACAATTAAATAAATTTATACATATTTATTAAATTTATTATTTGTTTGTGGTGTAAGAATGGTAGAAGTTTCAAAATTACGCAGTTTAGATATTTATACCAACACAGGACATTATGTTGGTCGTGTAGAAGATGTTGTTCTTAATATTAGATTAGGAACTATTTCAAAATTACAAGTTAGAGCAATTGAACAAGAAAGAAGGCCTACTGGTTTTGTTAATCAATTTTTAGGAAGTATTCGTGGTGAAACTCCGGAGGATAATGATATGAGATCCTTCCAAAATGATGTATTGTCAGTTGATTTTGATAAAGTTCAAGCTATTGGGGATATTATGTTAATTAACCCTAGGGACATGAAAAAAATAAACCATGAACCTCAAATCCCTGATGCACCAACTCCAAGACAACCTGAAACTCAGCCACAAAATGAAACTCAAGTTCAATTCGACTAAAAGATTAGAAATAATCTTTTAAATTCTTTTTTTATTTAATATTTTTTAATAACTTACTTTAGGTGATACTATGAAGGTAGGTATTATAGGATGTGGAGCTATCGCTAACATTATTACAACCAGCATGGTTCCCGAAGATAATGGTATTGAAATTGCATATTTTTTTGATAAAGATATAGAAAGAGCTGAAAATCTGGCAAGTTTGGCCGGTGGAGTAGCTGTGCTTGATTTTAACGATATGTTGAATAATGTAGATTTGGTTTTGGAATGTGCTTCACCGGACTCTGTTAAGGAACTTGCTCCAAAAATATTAAAACATGGAAAAGACATGATTATAATGAGTATTGGAGCATTTATGGATATGGATTTTTATACAGAGGTATTGGAAATTGCCAAAAAGAACAATGCCAAAATACATTTGCCGTCTGGTGCGGTTGTTGGTTTGGATGGAATAAAGGCAGTAGCCAAATTCGGACTTGAGGAAGTTAATCTCGTCACACGCAAATCTCCTAAATCTCTTGGAAAGGAAATTGATAAAGAGGAAATCCTTTTTGAAGGAAAAGCTTCAGAAGCAGTTAAGGAATTCCCGTTAAACATTAATGTTGCAGCAACTATTAGTATGGCATGTAACAGGGATATTGATGTTAAAATTATTGTCGATCCGAATGTTGACAGGAATGTTCATGAGATTACTGCAAAAGGTGATTTTGGTGAATTTAAAACTATAACTATGAATTATCCGTGTGCAGCCAATCCTAAAACAAGTATGCTAGCAGCACTTTCAGCAATCAGGTTGCTTAAAAGTTTTAATGAAACTATCAGTGTGGGAATGTAATGAAGGAATTTGAAGTTTATTCATCACTTAGAGTTCCGAAAAACTCTAAGATTATCATGCGTTTGGATGGAAGAAGCTTCCATTCTCTGGCTCGTGATTTGAAACTGGTTAAACCATATGATGAAAATTTTTATAAAGTAATCTCTGAAGTCTGCAAAGACCTGTTTGAAGAATTTTCACCGATTTTTGTTTACACCTTTTCTGATGAAATAAGCTTGCTTTTTGATAAGGTTCCTTTTGACGGCAGGGTTGAAAAACTCAATTCTGTTGTTGCGAGTTTCACAGCCAGTTCCTTCGTCATGCATTATGGCGTCCAGTTTAAAAAGCCTCCTGCTTTTGATTCAAGGATTATTCCTGTAACTGATGGTGATATCTATAACTATTTCAAATGGAGACAGGATGAGTGCTGGAGAAATTGTGTCAATTCACATGGAATTTCGTACCTCAAATCGAGGTATTCAAATTCTGAAGCGAACGATAAAATAAAAGGCATGAACTTAAGTGATGTTCAGGAATTATTGTTTGAAAATGGCATTAACATTAACCATGTTGAAACCTATAAGAAAAGAGGAATTGGAATATATAGGAAAAATAAAAAAGTGGTCGGTTTTAACAAAAAAGAAAATAAAAATCAGACATCATACAGAAGCTATGTTTGTGCAGACTGGGAAATCCCTATATTCAGTGAGGAATTTTTTAATCAGTTAAGGTGATTAAATGAGTTTTATATCAAAATTATTAGGCAATGATGATGAAGAGTTTAGAGAAGTGAGAGTTGATAGGGAAGTTTTGGAATCTGTAATTTATTATTCAAAAAAAGCTTATCCGAATGAATTTCTGGCATTTTTTGACGGTGAAATTAAAGATAAAATTCTTTATATTACTAGTTTATTATTCGTACCTGGCGAAACCTGTGAGACCGGTGCTGTTGTTCACACTGAACTGATTCCGATGACTACTAAATATTTAGGATCTGTTCACTGCCATCCTGGACCTAGTGCAATGCCGTCTGATGCTGATTTAACAACTTTTTCCAGATATGGATATTTTCACATGATTGTTTGTCTTCCTTATTCCCTTGAAACATTTAAGGCCTATGACAGGTATGGTCAGCCTATGGATTATAGCATTGGCGATTATGGTTATATGGTTGAGGATAATCCTGATGATTTTTTCGATGAAAGTGACGTTGTAACTGATGATGATGAATTTAAACCTGGTTTTTTCGATGAAAAAGATGATGAATTCTTTAAAAATCTAAATGATGAAGAAATGCATCCAAATCATTATGAGGAATTCGAAAAGAGAAATCAGATTAATGTAATTTCCAATACTCAAATGCCAAATCATGTAATTAAAATAGAACTTAATCCCGACGGCAGTATTAAAAGAGTTTCCAGGGATTTCAAAGACTAATTTTTAATGGTTGAAAAAAATAAAAAATAAAAAACAATATGGTGAAAATTGTTTTTTATAGTTCTAATCCGTTAGCTTCATAAACATTGTCTAAAGCTTGGATTTCTTTTATAACATCTTTTGGAATTTCTTTATCTAAAGTCAGAACCATGATGGCTCTTCCACCTTTTTCATCTCTTCCAACTTGCATAATTCCGATGTTTACATTATGTTCTCCTAATTTTGTACCTATTTTACCAATGCTTCCAGGAACATCCTCATATTTTGCAATAAACATGTGTCCTTCAGGAATAACATCGACCCAATAGTCATTTACTTTTAGGATTCTTGATTCGTGTAAGTGTGTTCCGATAGCTGAAAACTCGTCATTTGCACTTCTAGCAATAATTTTAATTAATGAGTCATATCCTCTGGAATTGCTTTTTCTACCTTCTGTAATGCTTATTCCTCTATCTTTAGCAACAAGAGGAGCATTTACTGCATTGACAGGTGAACTTAGGAATGGATTTACTGCACCTTGAATAACAGTTCTTGTTAATAATTCAAGATTGCTGATTTCTGCTATTTCACCACTGTAAATGATTTCAATTTCTTTAATTTTACCGTTAACACCTTGTGAGATAAAGCTACCTAATTTGTCACATAATTCCATATATGGAGCTAACTCTTGGTAGGTAGCACTGTCAATACGTGGCATGTTTAATACATTTGCAGGTGATTTGCCTTTAGCAAGTTCAATAATTTCTTCAGCCACGATAATAGCAGCATCTCTTTGAGCTTCCTTAGTTGAAGCTGCAATGTGGGGGGTTAATACAATATTGTCAAGTTCAAATAATTTTGAATCTTCAGCAGGTGGCTCTTCTTCGTATACGTCTAAAGCAGCTCCGCCAATTTTATTATTAACTAAAGCATCATATAATGCGTCTTCATCAATGATTCCTCCACGAGCACAATTTACAATAAATGCAGTATCTTTCATTAATTCAAATTGTTCTGCAGATATTGAGTGTTTGGTTTCAGGAGTAAGTGGCACGTGAATTGTAATAAAGTCGGCATTTTTCAATACGGTGTCCAAATCGGTTAATTCTACACCCATCTGTTTTGCAACTTCTTCAGGTAAATATGGATCATAAGCCATTGCATCCATTTCAAATGCTTT
This sequence comes from uncultured Methanobrevibacter sp., assembly GCF_902764455.1. Lineage (NCBI taxonomy): Archaea > Methanobacteriati > Methanobacteriota > Methanobacteria > Methanobacteriales > Methanobacteriaceae > Methanobrevibacter > uncultured Methanobrevibacter sp. Next base: position 16,387 of record NZ_CACWVY010000003.1, on the reverse strand, counting down.
ACATCTGTTTACTACCTGTGAACCGATTCTTCCCATACCGATTACACCAAGAGTTTTATTTCTAAGTTCTACGCCCATAAATTTTTTCTTTTCCCATTTACCTTCTTTAACAGATTTGTCTGCAATAGAAATCTTACGAGCCATACTGAGAATTAATCCCATTGTGTGTTCAGCTACGGTAACGGAAGTGGATTCTGGTGAGTTAACGACCATAATACCTTTTTCAGTTGCAGCTTCTAAATCGATGTTATCTACTCCGACACCGGCTCTTGCGATTATTTTTAAGTTGTCTGCTTTTTTAATAATGTCTGCAGTAAGTTTTGTCCGACTTCTAACGATGATTCCATCGTATTCATGAATGGTATTTTCTAATTCTTCAGGAGTAATGCTGGTATCTACAACAACTTCAGAATACTCCCGTAAAATTTCAATACCCTTCTCATTAATTGAATCAGCTATGAGTACTTTCATATTTTCACCATAATTTTAAAATGAATATTTAATAATAAATATTATATAAAAATATATTTTTTATTATATTTATAATTTAATTAAATATTTGTCTTGAACAATATTTTAATATGATAAATTAAATAATAAGTATTAAAGTGGATGTTTTATCTACTTTATAATTAAAGGAGAAAATATTATGGTATCTGTAGAACAATTTCCAATATCAACTGCAAATGATATTCCGGGATTTAAAATAGTGGAAACAAAAGGATTCATTTATGGTTTAACTGTTAGAAGTAGAGGTGCCGGTGGACAAATTGGTGCTGGAATAAAATCTATATTCGGTGGTGAAATCAAACAGTATGTAACCATGATGGAAGAATCAAGGGATGAAGCATTAGAAAGAGCAATTCAACATGCACAGGAGTTAGGTGCTAACGCTATTGTTGCTATCAGATTTGACTCAAATGAAATATCTGATGTAATGCAAGAGATTCTTGTTTATGGAACTGCTGTTGTAGTTGAAAAAGAATAGTGATACTGTGTTTTTTGAGGATTTAAATTTTAAAGGTAAATCAATTCCGCAAACAATTTTGGGTTCAGCTCCATTTCTTGCGGAACTTTACTTTGGACACAGATCAAGACTGTATCAATTGGATTTATATGATAATCCTCAGAATATGGCTGACGTTATTGAAGAGTCATATAATCAGGGAATCAGAGCTATAAATCTTGTCAATGATCCAAATTTGCTTGAAGCATATGACATTGCTTTGGAAAGGGGCTGCAATATGAAAGTCATTGCAACCATTGGTAAATCTGACATTGATTACTTGAATCCCAATTATGAAATTGCAAAAGAAGTTGATTGGGACGAAGACATTGAGCTCTTTTCAGGCTATGACTGTCCGTTAATGTTAATTGATGAATTTATTGTTGACGGATATGACTGGAAATTGACTTCTAAAATTTTATCTGAAATTAATCTCACGGGTTCACTTTCAGGTTTGATTACTGCTTTTCCATCACGCACCGCCGATTTGATTCCTCAAAATCTGGATATGGATTTGTTTGATTTTTATATGATTCCTTTCAATTCACTTTCTTATATGATGGACATTAGTGCATTTAATGCTTCTCAAAGGGAAGAGTTTAAACAAAAACTGCTGGGTCTTAATAAGAAGATTATAGCTTCAAAAGTATTGGCTGCAGGCGTATTGAATCCAAAAGAAGCATTTACTTTTTTAAGCAATATTGATTATGTAGATTTAATCACATTGGGTGTTGCTAAAGTTGAAGAGGCCAGTGAAGACTTTTCAATTCTAAAAGAATTTTAGAATTTGACTATTTCATATTCTTCAAATGGAACAATGCCTTCAGCTTTCATAGAATCATTTAAGTCTTTTAATCCATTGATTAAATCTTTTATATTTTTATTTGATGGTTTTTTACCTGTAATCTGCAGGTATTGTCTTGGAGAAATTTCACACAGTTCACATTCAAAGTTACAGCATCTGTTTTTTTCTTCACATCCGTATCCTTCTTGAGCTTCATCTGTTCCAATTACAATATCATCAAGAATTTTTGATACTCTTTCATCAGATGCAAACATAGCTATTTTTTGTGTTTTTCCACATATTCCAATTGCATTTTGTCCTTTGTAATTGCAAACCCATTTAATGGGATGGTTTTCCATATCTGTAATTTGTAAGTTTTCCATATTATCACTTTAATTTTCTTTTCTCTCTTTTATTAACTTTAATAATTCCTTTGAATTTTCAAATTCTTTCAATTCCCAGGATTTTATAACTGGGATTGTACCAATGGACTCTTTTATTTTTTTATTGTTTATTATAAAAACAGGTTCTGATGTTGTAACCATTGACAGGTCTTTCAGTGGAACTGCCATTCTTTTTAAGGTTTTTTCGGTTCTGTTTTTTTCAACATTAGTAAGCAATGGTGAATGCTTGTCCGAACTTTTCATTTTTGCAACTGCATCAAAAGGACCTTTATTTGTAGATAATACTCCATATCCTAGTTTGGATAAATCATTAACATCATTACTATATTCAATATCCTCTTTTTGAGGTTGTTTTAACAGGTCAATGTCTAATGTTACTTTTGTATTCAGTATTTCTTCTAAAATCATGGCAGTCTCAGTATTTGCACGGACAATCCCATTTTCATATTTATACATTGTAGCACGTGAAACATGTGCAAGATTGGCCAAATCTTTAAGTGACATTGAATATTCTTCACGGTATTGCTTTATGACATTTCCATCTATCTTTACAAAATATCCTCCTCTGTCAGCTAGAATTTCAGGATATTCATTATAGACAATCATATTTTTAAATGTGTCCAGGCCGATTGTTGGAATATCATACCTTTCATAAATAACTCCTTCTTCAAGAAGGCCATTTCTTGATTTTTCTCCAATGATTATTGGTGAAGCAAGAAAAATATTGGCCAATTGCTTCATTTCATGAGCATTATGTTCATTGATACTGTCAATGTTTAAAAAAGTTTTTAAAAGTAAAATTAACAGGTTTTTTCTTGCTACGATATCAAATGATCCCTGATCATAAATGTCTGAGGTTTTATAGCCCTGTGATTTTAGTAAATTTTCGATTTGCTGTAACAAGTTTGCACGAGTTAACATTGGATTACCTCTATATAATTAAACTATTTATTGTTATAATTCTAATATTTTAAATACTTAAAGGTGATTTAAATTAATGTTTTACATATTGGAATAGATGACACTGACTCTCCCGATGGAATGTGCACAACATTTCTGGCCAGTCAGATAATCAATAAACTCAAAGAAAATGAAATTGATATTTTGGATTATCCAAGATTAATAAGATTAAATCCTTTTGCCAGATTTAAAACCCGGGGAAATGGAGGAGTCAGTTTTAAAATTGAAAATGATGAAAAGGCAGATCTGGCTCGTAGAATCGTATTGGAAGAAGTGGAAAAATTATCAATGTTTGATTGTGACAATACAAATCCTGGTGTAATCTTTTATGAAGGCGAAATTACAGGTGAAATGGAGGATTATGCATTCAGAGCTATTTATGAATTCATTACTATTGGGGAAGCGGAAGAATTTGGAAAATCCGTAGGATGTGAGATTCATAAATTCAAAAAAGGAAGGGGGATTATAGGTTCAATTGCCGCAATTAGTCTGCCGTTGTCTGATTTTACATTTGAACTGCTCACTTACAGATCATCTGAAAATTATGGAACTAAACGCCAAATAGATTATGAATCAGTTTATGAAATGGATAAAAAAACATTTCCAGATACATTTGAAAATATTGATTATGGAGAAAATTACATTGCAATAGAACCCAAAACTCCATGTCCTGTATTATATGGGATAAGGTCAAATACTGTTGAGGCATTGAAAACCGCTAAAGGCATTGTCAGTGTAGGTGAGCCTGTTGTGGACTGGTGTATTTTTAAAACCAATCAGCATACTGATATGCATATTCAAAAAGTGGACAATATTGATTCAATGAAACAGTTCGGATGTTATGAAGTAGTTGGGGAGGTTAAAAATAAACCTAAAATCATTGATGGCGGGCATATGTTCTTTTATATCTTTGATGAATCTGGTGAAATTGAATGCGGAGCATATGAGCCAACAAAATCATTCAGAAATACTGTTTCTGATTTACGTCCGGGCGATATCATCAGGGTATTTGGAGGAATCGGTGAGCAAAATACTTTTAACATTGAAAAGTTTCAGGTTATTAGTTTGAACGATGTTGAGTATAAAAATCCTGTTTGTGAATGTGGAAAAAGGATGACTTCTGCCGGAAAAAATAAAGGATTTAAATGTAAAAAATGCGGAAAAAAAATTGAATCTAGCAAAAAAGTTCCTATTATTATCAATCGAAATTTAAAAAATTCAAAATTTTATGAAACGCCGGTTTCTGCAAGACGACATTTATCAAAACCCCTTTGTAGAATGGATATTAATTAAAATATCCATTAATTATCTTTTAATGCTATTTTAAAACTTTTATACTATTTATTTTTATATTTTTTTTGTTCACTTTTTGAGAATTATTTATCTTTTTTTTATTATTTTAATACACTTTTTTAGAACTTTTGAGAACTAAATAGTATGTATTTAAATAGTAGTTTTTTTAAGAGATAATTGTAATTAGCATATTTTTTATGCTGGGCGGGAGAGGGTATTATTTCAAATAATGATGATACGAATGAAATTCAACATATTTATCGTGAAAAAACGGATAAACGTATTCTAAAGAAAAATCCCTGGAAAGATTATGGGTTACATTTAACTGTACTGCTTTTAGTAATTATTGCTGAGTTAATCGGGCCGATAAAGATACCGATTACACAAGGAGTCGAAGTCAGCATAATGCCTTTGCTTTATACTATGGTTCTTGGTTTGGTATTTTACCTTGCAAAACCAATCACATGGATTCAAAGAAAACAATCCAGAGTTGCTGAAGGGGCGATGATGCTTTTTATTGGTGTTTTAATAGCAAAATTAGCTGTTTCAAGTGGTCAATCAATTCATTTAATCTTTGAAATGGGTCCTGCATTGCTGTTGCAGGAATTAGGGCATTTGGCCACAATTTTCATTGCACTTCCGGTCGCTATACTTTTAGGATTTAAACGTGAAACAATAGGTATGACCAATTCAATTGGCCGTGAACCTGAAGTAGCAGTGGTTGTAGATAAATATGGATTCAATTCTCCGGAATCTAGGGGAATATTTGCTCTGTTTATTGTTGGAACAATTATAGGTACAGTATTTATTAGTTTTTTAACAAGCATTTCTGTTTCAGTTTTACCTTTACATCCTTTTGCATTTGCTATGGCTAGTGGTGTAGGTAGTGCAAGTATGAATGCGGCATCTCTTGGACCTACTCTTGCAGCATTTCCTGGATTGGAAACTCAAATTGAAGCATTTGCAGGGTTCAGTAATCTGCTGTCATTTTCTATAGGAATATATATTGTAATTTTCATTGCACTTCCTTTAACTGAAAAATTATATGAATTTTTAGAGCCTAAATTAGGTAAAAAAGCTATATTCACTCAGGAAGATGAATCAGATATTAATCAGGAAGGGGGAGAATAAATGACAGAATTCATTGACGGATCTGAAAATATTTCTGTTCATGGTGTTTTTAACTGGATATTGCTTTTGACAATATTTTCTGTTATTACTGTTGTAGGCAATTATGTTGGATATAAACACCCTATTGCTGATTCATTAGTTGGAATGGCAATTTTATCTTTAATCACATTGGCTGGCGTGTGGATGGAAAGAAAACTTCCGTTTAACATTTCTTCTATTATCTATATCAGTGTGATGGGAATAGTATTGGCATTTCCGGGAATGCCTACTTCAGCTACTTTGATTCATTATGTTTCTCAAGTTGAACTTTTATCAATTGTTACTGTATTTTTAGCTTATGTTGGAATTGGTATGGGTAAAAGCTGGAATGAATTCAAAGTATTAGGTTGGAGAGCCATAATTATTACAATTCTAGTTATTGCATCCACTTATCTTGGGTCTGCTATTGTAGCCCATATTATTCTTGTTTTAACAGGCGTTCCGGCTGCTTAAAACTATTTTTTCTCTTTTTGTGAAATAGTATTACTATTTTTGAATTATTTTGTTCTTATTTTGTGAATTTTTAAAGTTTAAAACTTATTAATTTAAATATTAGATTTTAAAAAATTAATAATTATAACTGTAAAATATTTTTATTTTCATGTTTGGAGAGGATTATTATTCCTGATGAAGATGGGCAAATAGAGCATATATATCGTGAAAAAACCGATAAAAGAATTTTAAAGAAAAATCCTTGGAGGGATTATAGATTACATGTTACAGTACTTATTTTGGTAGTTATTGCAGAATTAATAGGTACAATTAAAATTCCTCTGACTAAAGATGTTGCTATTACTATAATGCCCTTAATCTATACAATTATTTTAGGTCTTGTTTTTTATCTTGCAAAACCAATTAAATGGATTCAAAGAAAGCAGGCCCGTATTGCTGAAGGGGCTATGATGCTTTTTATTGGTGTTTTAATTGCAAAATTGGCGGTTTCCAGTGGTCAATCAATCAGTTTAATTTTTACTATGGGTCCTGCATTGATATTGCAGGAATTAGGACACTTGGCTACAATTTTGGTTCTTCCAATAGCGCTTCTTTTAGGATTTAAAAAAGAATCTATTGGTATGACAAATTCAATAGGAAGGGAACCGAATGTAGCAGTTGTTGTTGATAAATACGGTTTTAATTCTCCTGAATCCAGAGGAGTTTTTGCAATATTTATTATTGGGACAGTTATCGGTACAATATTCATTAGTTTCCTTGTTACTTTTTCACTGTCATTCCTGCCGCTGCATCCATATGCATTTGCAATGGCTAGTGGTGTTGGAAGTGCAAGTATGAATGCGGCAGCTATTGGACCTACTCTTGCAGCATTTCCTGGATTGGAAACTCAAATTGAAGCATTTGCAGGATTCAGTAATTTACTTTCATTTTGTGTTGGGATTTATATAGTAATATTTGTTGCTCTTCCATTAACAGAAAGAATGTATAACTGGCTGGAGCCTAAAATTGGAAGAGAATCAATAATTCCTGAAAAGGGGGATGATGAATAATGCCTGATTTAATCGACGGATCTGAAAATGTTTCTGTTCACGGTATTTTCAATTGGATTTTATTATTGGCAATATTTTCAATAATTACTGTAATCGGAAATTATCTGGGTTATCAACATCCTATGTCCAGCTCATTGGTGGGAATGGGCATATTGTCTCTCATCACTCTTATTGGGGTGTGGCTTGAAAGGGAACTTCCATTCAACATTTCATCTATTTTATACATAAGTGTAATAGGTATTGTAATTGCATTTCCTGGAATGCCTACATCTGAATTCGTACTTTATCACGTTTCTCAAGTTGAGCTTTTATCTATTGTAACTGTATTTTTAGCTTATGTGGGTATTGGTATGGGTAAAAGCTGGGATGAATTCAAGGCTTTAGGTTGGAGAGCAATTGTCATAACTATTTTGGTTATTGCAGCTACATATTATGGTGCAGCTATTGTAGCTCACATAGTATTGGTCTTATCAGGCGTTCCTGCAGTTTAAACGCTTTTTTTATTTGTTTTTAAAAAATTGTTTTTCATTAAAAGTTAAATTTTTAATCTACTTTGTACATATATTATTCTAGGTGTTTTATGTTTTTAAAAAATATTTCTAAATTTATTTCAAATTATCGTTATGAACAGGCAACTGTGGAATCCATCACCACTGTAAAAGCTGCGTTTTTAGATTTTTTTGGAGTGACCTATCGGGGATCAGACGAAGACGCTTCAAAAATAGCTTTTAATACTGTTGAAGAAATATTTTCTGGAAACCTTAATCTAAATTTAAATGCTTCAATTATCGGGAAAAATCTAAAAGCAGATATGCTGAGTGCTGCTTTTTTAAATGGTGTTTCAGCACATGTGCTTGAATTGGATGATGGTCATAGGGGTGCTCAGATTCATTTGGGAGCAGTGATATTTCCAACAGCATTGGCAATCTCCGAGGCTCATGATTTAAGCGGAAGGGAGTTTATTGAAGGTGTTATTGTTGGTTATGAAGTGGGGATATTGCTTGGAAAGATTGTAAATCCCAATCATAGAAATAAGGGATTTCATACAACCGGAACAATAGGTACTTTTGTTGCAGGGGCGGTAGCTTCAAAACTATTAAAACTTGATGAAAATCAAATCCTGAATGCATTGGGATTGTGCGGAACTCAGGCTGCAGGACTTTTGGAATCCGACCATGGAGGTTCTATGGGCAAATCTCTGCATGCAGGAAAAGCTATTTATAATGGAATTTTATCATCCGTTCTTGCAAGAAACGGTTTTACAGGTAGCGGAACCATATTTGAAGGTAATGAAGGATTTTTGAAAACCATGGTCTATGATGATGACTATACAATTGAAGATTTCTCACTGGAAAGTGTCTTAAAAGAGATAGGCAAGGTAAGAATAAGGGATATTTACTTTAAGAAATATCCGTTCTGCAGACACATTCACTCTTCAATCGATACTGCATTAAAATTAAAGGCAAGTATTGGGGATGAATATGACCATATTCAAAATATTGCCGTTAAAACTTATTCTGTTGCAGCAGAGCATAACAATTTCAATCCTAAAAATATTGAAGAATTAAGACAATCCCTGCCGTATGCAGTTGCTATTGCACTTGTGGTTGGTGAAGTTACTGTTGATGATATAAATCAGTTATTGGAATTTGGTCTTTTGGAGAACTATTCCACTGTTGATAAAATTAACAGTATTAAAAATCTTGTAAACAGGATGGTAATTCTGTCTGATGATAAGTTAAATGATTTATATCCTGAAAAAAGGCCATCGAATGTAATTATTAAATTGGATGAAGTATTCAGAAACGGTGTATTTCAAAATATTACCATGCTTCCAAAAGGGGATTTTGAAAATCCATATCCGTTAACAGAGCTGATTGACAAGTTCAAATCAAATAATCCTCTTTATGATATAAGAAACCTCACTGTAATTGATTCTCTTGAAGATTATTCCATGAAATATGTTGTTCAAAAATTAAATGGGTAGATAGTATGGATGAAACAAAAGAATTTTTAAAAAAGATTGGGATTAAAGAAACTTTTGACGAATTCAAATCCTATAAACGATTTAATGATAGTGGACAATATCGTTTTGAAGTTCCCGGAATTCAATCTCCAAAGACCATGGATGCTCTTTTAAAGGAATCTGTTAAAAACAATGTTTTTATCCATCGAGTTACTCAGACAAAGGGAATCATGCTCTTAAGTGATGAAGATATTATAGAAATGGTTAATCTGGCAAAAGAGTATGGCTGTGAATTATTTTTATCAGTAGGTCCAAGGGCAACATATGATACCTCTGCTACAGTTCATACAAAAGAGGGCAGCAGAATAGGTTACAGGCTAAGAGGTTATGATAATCTGGTTTATGCAATTGAGGATGTAAAAAGAGCATGCAAATTTGGTGTCCGTGGAATCTTATTATATGATGAGGGCTTACTTTGGGTGTTAAATAAGATGAGAAAAGATGGTGAAATTCCTGAAAATACTCATTTTAAATTATCTGCACATGCAGGTCATTCAAATCCTGCATCTGCAAAATTACTGGAAGAAAATGGGTTGGATTCATTAAATCCTGTACGTGATTTGCAGATACCAATGATTGCAGCCATTAGAAATGCTTGTGATATGGCTATTGATTTGCATACTGAAAATCCTAAATCCACTGGAGGTTTTATAAGACATTATGAAGTTCCTAAATTCATTGATGTGGCAGCTCCTGTCTATTTAAAAACTGGAGGTTCAGTTGCGGCAACTCATAACTGGGACACCACAGAAAAAGAGGCAATAGCTCGCATAAAACAGGTAATGCTTGTTAAAAGAGTCATTGATACTTACTGTCCTCAAGCTATTGTGTCACCTGCAAAATCCGATGATTTATCAGTTCCTGAGTGATTTTATGGATATTATTAATGAAATTTCCAAATCAATTATTTCAGCATCAACAGCTGTCAGTGATGATAAATTGAAGGCGTTGGAAAATTCCATCGACAGCGAGGTAAATGAAAATGCAAAATGGGCATTGTCCCAAATGCTTGAAAATTATCATGTTGCGGGCAAAACCAAATTTCCATTATGTGATGATACTGGTATTCCTCATGTTATTGTTGAGATAGGCTCCAAAAGGGAAATAACAGGGGAATTGTTGAATCAGATTCATGAAGGTATTGCTCTGGGTTTAAATAATCTTCCTGCAAGGCCAATGGCAGTTAAAGGAAATGAAATTGAAAGAATCGAACAGAGCAAGGGTTTATATGAAAAACCGGGAATGTTGAAGCCGGCTTCTATTTTAATTGATTCAGTTAATGATGAATCCACATATAAAAGGGACACAGAACCTGATGTGCTAAATCTACATTTTATCCTTGAAGGTGGAGGTCCGGAAATAAGAGCAAAAACATACCGGGTATATCATAAAAGGTCTTTTTTTAATGTAATTGATACTGCTGTGGACTGGTTAAAGGAATCTCTTAATTTACTTGGATGCACACCATCAATTCCATCAATAGGTATTGGAAGGACACACTACGAAGCAAATGCACTTCTTTTGAAATCAATTGTATATGGTAATTTGAACAGTCAAAGCGAAGTGGAAAATTACGTTACTGGTGAATTAAATAAAACAGGAATTGGACCAATGGGGTTTGGTGGAAAAACAACTGTTTTGGGTTCTTTTGTAAATATTGGTAATCAAAGAGCAAGTGGTGTTAGAATTGTTGCCATCAGACCATCTTGTTTTGTGGAGCCAAGAGTAGCAACATTAAAATTATAATTATGATAATAGTTAATATTAACAAACATAAAGGTACATAAAAATGCAAGAAAATAATTTTAGAGTTAATCCTCATTCCTTAAAAACAGCCATATCTCGTGTGGAAACCGATAAGATAGTAACAAGAGGTTATAACCAGCGGGACTTGATAGATAAAATCAGATATAGTGACATGGTCTTTTTATTGTTAAGGGGAAGATTGCCTACCATTGAGGAAGGCAAAATTTTCAATCATGTTCTGGTTTCATTTTGTGATCATGGAGCAACCCCTCCAAGCACTCAGACTGCAAGGCTTGTTGCTTCATCAGGATCACCCTTAAATTCAGCAGTCGCAGGAGCGCTTTTGTCATTTGGACACAAGCACGCAGGAGCTATTGAACAAACAATGGAACTTTTCCAGTCAAAAATTGCTTCAATATACTCAACAGGCGATTCTGATATTGACAATAAACAGATAGCAAGTTTGGCCATTGAATTATACAGTGATTATGTCCTTAAAGGTAAAAAACTTCCAGGTTTTGGTCACCGGTACCATAATGTGGATCCTAGAGCTGATGAACTGATGAAAATTATCATTCAGAGAGGTTTTATCGGACCTCATATAAAACTTGCTTTGGCACTTGAGGATCTGGTATATGAAAAAAAGCAAATCAGACTTAATGTCGACGGTGCAAATGCAGCAATTTTGTCTGATTTGGGATTCAGTCCTGATTTGGGATTGGGAGTTTTTATGATTGGAAGAATTCCTGGAATAATTGCACATATTCATGAAGAAAAAATGGATGAAGAAGAATTCAGGCGTTTTTGTGACCTTGACGATATAATATACGATGCAGGTAGATAAAATGGAATTTATTGATGTAATTAAACAAAGATATAGTGTAAGAGGATACTTGGACAAGGAAGTTGAAAAGGAAAAACTTGAATATGTTTTAAAGGCAGCTACAATTGCTCCGACAGGCGTTAATGCACAGCCTTTTAAGGTATATGTTATTGACACCAAAAAGCATAAAGAAGCTTTATCTAAAATTTATGCCGCTAAATGGTTTGTTGAAGCTCCTTATGTGCTGTGTGTTGTTGCTCTAAAAGATAAAGCATGGACAAGACCGTGGGACAGTAAAAACATTGCTGATATAGATGCTACTATCGTAATGGACCATATGATTTTAGCAGCTCAGGATGTTGGTCTTGGAACATGTTATATTGGTGCATTTAAAAAATATGAAGCACATAAATTCCTGAACTTGGATGAAAATGAAGAAGCAGTATTATTCACTCCATTGGGATATGGTAATGCTGAACCTCGTGAAACTCCTAGAAAGGAATTGGATGAATTTGTAGTTTATATAGATTAAAATGCAGCTATTGATACTTAGTGCAGGTAATTCCAAGGAAATGGAAAGCATCTCTGAGGAATTATCTCAAAAAAAATTTAAAGTTACCCAACAGGAAGAAAATTATATTCTAATGACAAAAAAAAGATACGGCAATATTTTAATCCAGGTAGTTTGCCTGATAATTGCTTTAAGCATTTTTTGGCCGTGTATTATTATTAATGTATTGTATTTTTCATATTCCTATTTATGGGCATCACCTAATGTGCTTATAACAACTGAAACCCTTTCAGATAAGGGTGAACCTTTAGAATTTAATAGTATGGATGAAGTGTTAAACAAGGCTAACGCTATTTTATAATCTCATCTACACTATATTCTTCTATTTTTCTGATTATAAGCGGATTTTCACTGTTAAGATATTCTGATTCTTCGCCTATTTTTGCTTCAATGAATACCAAATCCGCACTGGGTTCTGTAAATAAGGTCATTATGTCCGATAAGAAATCATCATAGTCCTTTTGGACATTTTCATCACTGAATCCTAATCTGGGAAGTTCGTTTGTCCAGATGTCTTCTCCAGGGGAGAATTTTTTATCATAAATCTTATCTTTTTTTATTGCGCTGTCCATAGTAATTGAAAAATTTTTGTTAAGAATTATCCAAACTGCTCGTTCCATATATATTCATTAAACTATAATGATATAAATAATATGAAGTAAAGATAGAAAAGTAAGTGTTATTATGGCAAATATAAAAATGTTTAAATTATTAGGTGTAATGTTAGCAGTAATGTTAATTGTCTGGGCTGTTTCTCCATTTTTAAGACACCAGCCAATAACCAATGATGTTATGGCTACAGCAATAATTTTTATTTTAATAGCTATTGCCTACTTTATAATTCTGTATAACCCTAGTTGGACCAAGGCGGTTTTCTTTTTTGAAGGGATTGTTATTGGTGTAAGCGGGTATATGTTATTGGGTCATCCCTACAATATTGAATTTGCTGTCGTGGGTTTGATTATCATTTTAATAGCAATTTTAGCTTATTTACAAAAACTGCCACCTAGTATTTTAAAATGGTTCTATAGATAAATTATTTATCTTTTATTCTTTTTTTTATTTAATATTTTCATGTAATTATTATTTTTTGAATGCTTTTTTTTAATTTATTTTAAATTTTACGAATTCTTATCAATATTAAATAGTAAAAGATATATATATTGCACAATAAAAATAAATACACCATGGTGATTTATTATGGCAGAGATATCAGACGCAATCGCAATGATAAAAAAAGCGGAATCTGACGCTCAACAACTTATTGTTGATTCAGAAGCTCAATCAAAAGATTTGATTGCTGAATCAAAAGTAAAAGCTGAGGAAATTATTTCTCAAGCTAAAGGTGAAGCTGAAGAGGAAGCGAAAAATACTGTTTTTGATGCAGAAGATAAAGCTAAAAAAGAAGCGGAGGACATTGTCAAAAAGTCTGCTGAGGACGTTGCAGCCTTAAAAGACAAAGCTATGGCAAATGTTGATGAAGCTGCTTCTATAATTGTCAAAAATATTATGTAGTGTGAGGATTATATGTTCAAGACAGCTAGAATGCAGAAAATTAGAATAGTTACACTTGATAAGTATGTGGCTCCTACAGTGGACGCTCTCCACGAATCAGGGCTAATACAAGTCAGTGATATTTCTGATAGCATTCAGCAAGATCCTGAATTAGCGGAATTAGTTGCTCCTGCTAAAGCTACTCCATATACTGGAAAGCTATCTTCTCTTCTTATGAAAACAAATGGTATATCTGAACTATTAGGAAATTCTTTATCAGAAGGCCATGGGTTAAAAGACACATTGATGTCTTTTATTAGTCCTGATATGCCGGTTCAAAAAGAAGTAGAAAAATTAGATACTGAAGCTTTTATTGCAAAAGCTGAAGACACTTTAGCCCAGGTGGAAAGTAAAACAAGTGTTATTGAGCATAAACTAGCCGCACTCGACGCTGAAACAAGTGAACTTAACTCTAATAAAAGTTTAGCTAATCACTTATCTAATTTTGACATGGATTTAGCACTTTTAAAAGATTCTGAGTACACTTCTACTACTGTTGGTAGGATTAATGCTGAATCTACTTCAGAAATCAAAAATGAATTGAGTAAATTGACAGATGAATTAGACATATTCTTTGTTCCTACAGAAGATAAGCAAAGTAACATTGTCACTGTAGTAACATTAAAGGAATATAGTGACGAAGTTTATTCTACACTTCGTAAATATGACTTTGAGAAAATTGAAATAGGTAATGTTGAAGGAACTCCTCAAAAGATTATTTCAAATGCTGATTCTAGATTATTGACCATTGAATCAGAACGTGCTTCTGTTAAATCAGAATTAAAAGCAGTTGCTGAACAATGGGATGATGATATATTGGCTCTCAAAGAACAGTTAGAAAATGAAAAAGAAAAGAACGAAATTCTTTCATCTTTTGTTCGAACTGACGATGCATACATTCTTGAAGCATGGGTGCCTGTAAAAGACACTGAAAAGGTTGAACAATTGGTTGAAAAAAGTTCTGATGGACATTGTGCCTTTGAAACAATAGAGGTTGAAGGTACAGATGATGAAGATGTTCCTATTTTACAACAAAACGGATGGTATGCTAAACCTTTCGAATACCTTGTTGATATGTACTCTCCGGTACGTTATAATGCAATCGATCCAACAATATTTGTTGCAATCACATTCCCATTCTTCTTCGGTTTCTGTTTAACCGATGCAATATATGGTTTATTCGTATCTCTCATAGGAGTAGTATTATTAAAAGGAATGGGTAAAATTAAAGAATCCATGAAGGCATTTGGTTGGATTTTAATCTGGTCCGGTCTGTGGGCGTTTATACTGGGTATGATAACTAATGGTTTCCTTGGAAACTTCCCGGACAAGTTCTTTAAATATAAATTGCCAACTGTAATTAATGCTGTTGATGCTTTTAAACATCCTGATACAATATTAATTATCGCAATCGCAATTGGTCTTATTTACACAAACATCGGTTTCATCTTAGGTGCGATTAACAACTTAAGATACGGTAATGTTAAAGAGGCTATCGGTTCTCAAATTTGTTGGTTTGTTTTTGAAGCAGGAATTATTCTACTTGCTTTAGGATTAAATATACATGCAAGGTTCGGAATCCCACTTCCTTCATTAGGTTTAGTAGGAACTGTAATAGGTGCAATATTAATCGTTGCAACTATTGGAATGCTAGTCTGGGCTAACGGAGCATACGGTGTAATGGATATTTTCGGTTTCTTGGGAGATGTTTTATCCTACGCTCGTCTTTTAGCATTATGTTTAGCAACTGGTGGTATTGCTATGACAGTAAACATTTTAACTGGATTAGTCAATGATATGGTTCCTTTTGTTGGTATTATTCTTGCTATCATAGTATTTATTGGCGGTCATATAGCAAACTTCATGTTCCAAGTATTGGGTGCATTTATTAACGCTTTACGTCTTAACTATGTGGAATTTTTCTCACAATTCTTTATGGAAGGTAAGGGTAAATTCGAAGCTTTCAAAGCAAAAAGGACATTTACAAAAATTAAAAATTAAAAATTTTTCATTTATATCTTAAATTAAATTTAAAAAATCAATATTATTTCAAAGGTGAAAAAATATGGCAGAAATAGGATTAGGTGCTGCTTTAGCTGCTATTGGTGCTGGAGTAGCAATAGGTTTTGCTGGATTAGGTTCCGGTTTAGGTCAAGGTATGGCAGCTGCTGGTTCTGTAGGTGCAGTTGCAGAAGATAACGACATGTTTGCAAGAGGTATTATTTTCTCAGCATTGCCAGAAACTCAGGCTATTTACGGTTTCTTGGTAGCAATCTTATTATTAGTATTCTCCGGTTTATTAGGTGGAGATAGTACTAAATTAACTTTACAAGCAGGTATTATTGCTATCGGTGTAGGAGCATCCATCGGATTTGCAGGTTTAGGTTCCGGTATGGGACAAGGTATTGCTGCAGCATCTTCCGTCGGTGCTATTGTAGAAGATAACGACATGTTTGCTCGTGGTATTATTTTCTCTGCATTACCAGAGACACAAGCTATTTACGGTTTCTTGATTGCTATTTTACTTATGGTATTCGGTGGAATCTTA
>NZ_CACWVY010000002.1 GCF_902764455.1 uncultured Methanobrevibacter sp. | reverse complement strand
AGAAATTCAGAACAATGGAAGGAGTATTTAATCAAATTATGCTTCAAAAAAATGGATGGGTTGAAAAAAGAAATCAAGAGCTAACATTTTGACAGTCCCCTATGAAAATATGGTAACATTTATTAATAACTTTATTAATATATTTAAGTATTCTATATATTACGATATATAATTTTTTATAGAATTATAATGGTTCGTGCTTATACAAGAAGAGATTATATTAGAAAAACCCCAAATTCAAGAATTGTACAATATGATATGGGTAACTTAAAAGATGAATTTCCAGTAACATTAAGTTTAGCTGTAAAAAAACCAGCTCAAATTAGACACAATTCTTTAGAAGCTGCAAGGATTGCTTCTAACAGATTAATGCAAAGAGCTGCTGGTAGAATGGGTTACCACTTAAAATTAAGAGTATATCCTCACCAAATCGTAAGAGAAAATCCTATGGCAACCGGTGCAGGTGCGGATAGGGTACAAAGTGGTATGAGAAATGCATTCGGTAAACCAATCAGTGTTGAAGCTATTGTTAAAAAAGGTCAAAGAGTCATCACTATTGACTGCCAAGAAAAAAACTTTGAACAAGCTAAAGTCGCATTAAAAAGAGCAGGTATGAAATTACCGGTTCCTTGTAAAATAGTTGTCGATAAAGGCGAAGATTTAATTAAATAGATTTTTAATTAACTTCTTTTTTTTACTCTTTTTTTATATTCTTATTTTTTGTTATTTTTTTGAAATTTATAATTAAATATTTAAACGTTAAAATTTAAATTATAAATATATTAATGGTAATGTTTTTACTAGCTAATATTGCAATTTAATAAATTTTTAAACCAAGAGGTTATATGTTATGTATGTTGTAAAATTTGAAGACTTAAATAAGTCTGATATCGGAATTGCAGGTGGGAAAGGTGCTAATTTGGGTGAATTAACTCAGGCTGGTATTCCAGTACCTCCAGGTTTTGTAGTTACTGCAGAAACTTATGAAAAATTCATGGAAGAAGCAGGAATTAATGATAAAGTTATGGACATTCTTGATAAGATTGACATTAATGATACTAAAGCTCTTCAAGCAGCTTCAGAAGAAATTAAATCCATTATTAATGAATCTCCAATTCCTGAAGACATGATTTTGTTTATTACCGAAGCTTACAATCAACTTTGTCAAAGAGTAGGCGAAGATGACACTGATGTTGCAATCAGATCTTCAGCTACTGCAGAAGACTTGCCTGAAGCTTCTTTTGCAGGTCAACAAGATACTTTTTTACATGTTTCCGGAAATGATGAAGTAATTGAATATATCAGAAAATGTTGGGCTTCTTTATTTGAAGCAAGAGCTATTTTCTACAGGGAAGAAAATAACTTTGAACATTCCAAAGTTTACATCGCTGTTGTAGTTCAAAAAATGGCTAATGCTGATAAAGCTGGTGTAATGTTTACTGTAAATCCATCCACTGGTGAAGAAATTGCTTTAATCGAAGGATCATGGGGTCTTGGTGAATCTGTAGTTTCTGGTGATGTAACTCCTGATAACTATCAAGTTGACAAGAAAAATAATGAAATCATCAATGTAACAATTAGTGACAAAAAAGTAATGTACACTAATGATGAAAATGGAACAAGTATTAAAGTAGATGTTCCTGAAGATAAAAGAAAAGAAAGAGTTTTATCTGATTCAGAACTCATTCAATTAACTGAAATGGGTAAAAGAGTTCAAGCTCATTACGGGGAACCTATGGATACTGAATGGGCTTTCGAAAATAGTATGTTATTCTTATTACAAGCAAGGCCAATTACTACTTTAGGCGATGTCGATAAGGAAGCTGAAGATGGTTCTTCTTCTGATTTAGGTGATGTTCTTGTAAGAGGTCTTGGTGCAAGTCCAGGTATGGCCTCAGGTAATGTAAAAATTGTTTTGGATATTGATGAATTGGATAAAATCCAAGATGGAGACATTATGGTAACCACCATGACCACTCCGGATATGGTTCCGGCTATGAGAAGAGCAAGCGGTATTGTCACTGATGAAGGTGGAGTAACTTGTCACGCATCTATTATTTCTCGTGAATTAGGTATTCCTTGTGTTGTTGGAACTGGTGATGCTACAACTACTTTAAAAGAAAATTCCGGTGTTACTTTAGACGGTAAAAAAGGATTAGTATTTGACGGAATTTCTGATGCTAAAGAAGAAGCTGTCGCTGTTCAAGGTACTGTTGAAGCAGCTCCAATTATTACAGTAACTGAAGTTAAAGCTAATGTAAGTATGCCTGAAGCTGCAGAAAAAGCAGCTGCAACTGGCGCTGATGGTGTCGGACTTTTAAGAACAGAACATTTAATGTTGACCTCTGGTATCCACCCAGGCAAATTCATCGCTGAAGGCAGAGAAGATGAATTGATTGATACAATTGCAGACAATGTTCAAATTGTAGCAGATGCATTTTATCCAAGACCTGTATGGTATAGAACTTTAGATGCTCCAACAGATGAATTCATCACATTGGAAGGTGGAGAAAACGAACCTAGAGAACACAATCCAATGCTTGGTTGGAGAGGAATCAGAAGAGAACTTGACCAACCTGAAATTCTTAAATGTGAATTCAAAGCTATTAAAAAATTACATGAAAAAGGTTACACTAACATTGGAATCATGATTCCATTATCTCAAAGTCCTGCTGAATTGGTTCAGGCTAAAGCATTATGTTCAGAAGTAGGATTCGAACCTCACAAAGATGTTGATTTCGGAATGATGGTTGAAATTCCAGCAGCTGCAATCATGATTGATGAGTATATCAAAGTTGGAATAGACTTTGTAAGTTTAGGAACCAACGATTTAACTCAATACACTCTTGCAGTTGACAGAAACAATGAATTTGTAGCAAAACACTACACTGAAGAACACCCAGCAGTAATGAAACTAATTGAAAGAACAATTAGAAAATGTGCTGAAGCAGGTGTCAAATGTAGTATTTGCGGCCAAGCAGGTAGTGTGCCTCACATTGTTGAAAAACTTGTTGGATATGGAATCTCTAGTGTATCTTCAAACACTGACGCTATTGCTGATGTAAGAAAGACTGTTGCTAGAGCTGAACAAAAAATTATTCTTGACGCTGCTCGTAAACGTTTAGAATAATCTTTTTATTTCTTTTTTTTATTTTATTTTTATTTAAATTATTGTTGTTAGGTTATTTTATGCAAGATAAACCAATGGATAAAGAAGAAATTTTAAATGAACTGTATGAAATTCATAAATTGGATTATAATTATGCAGATGGTAGAATTTTAGGTTCTATGTGTACTGAAGCACATCCGTTTGCGAAAGAGGTTTATTGCAAGTTCCTTGATACTAATTTGGGAGATCCTGGTCTTTTTAAAGGAACAAAATATGTTGAAAATGAAGTTATAAAATCTATTGGTGAATTATTATCGTTAGAAGAAGCTTATGGTAATATTGTAACTGGGGGTACTGAAGCTAACATTATGGCTATCCGTGCTGCTAGAAATCATGCAAGAAAATACAAGGGAATAGTCGATGGAGAAATTATCATTCCCGAATCTGCTCATTTTTCATTTAAAAAAGCTGCAGATATGTTGAATTTGAAGATTGTTGAAGCAAAAATTGATAAAAATTATAAAATTGATGTGGATGCTTTAAAAAGTGTAATTTCAGATAAGACTGTAGCAATTGTGGCTATTGCCGGAACAACTGAATTGGGTTTAATTGACCCTATTGAAGAAATTTCCAAAATAGCTTTTGAAAATAATATTTATTTTCATGTTGATGCAGCATTTGGAGGTTTTTCAATTCCGTTTTTAAGAAAATTAGGTCATGATTTGCCTGTTTTTGATTTTTCACTTCCTGGTGTTTGTTCAATAACTGTTGATCCTCATAAAATGGGTCTCGCTCCAATTCCTGCAGGGGGCATAATTTTCAGAAAAGAAGAATATCTTGAAGTAATGGCTGTTGATTCCCCTTATTTGACTGTTAAAACTCAATCAACAATTGTAGGAACACGTTTAGGGGCTTCTGCTGTAGCTACTTATGCAATAATGAAATATTTCGGTAAACAGGGTTATTGTAAAATTGCAGAAGAATTGATGGAAAATACCAAATTGCTCTATGATGGTTTAAATGAACTAGGTTATGAAGTTGTTTGCAAACCTGAATTGAATATTGTTGCTTTTAATCATCCAGATATGGACACTAATTTACTTGCTGAAAAATTAGAAGAAAAAAATTGGAAAGTTTCTGTAGCTAAATGTCCTGTAGCTATTAGAATAGTTTTAATGAATCATATTAAAAAGAATCATATTAAAGAATTATTAGAAGATTTAAAAGAAATATATTAATTTCTAATCTTCTATTATGTCTTCAACATACATTAAAGGATAATTGAGTTCTTCAATAAACTCAATTCTTATTGTGGCCTGGACATTATCCACTTTTGTGTAAATTTTAACATCTAGCATGTCTCCGGTAAGTGAAGTGTATTCGAATTCTGTCATTGACTCTTCAAGCTTATCGAATCTGATGGTAACATCAACGTCTTCAATTGCCGGCTGTAGTTTTAAGGATTCTTCCATACTTGTTTCCAAGCTATTTTTTGTATTTTTATTCACGGGAGTTCCCACGAATTGGTGGAATAAAGCTCCCATGCTTATAGCTCCTTCAAATATAGCTCTTTCTCTTGTAGTTATATTTGAAAAGTATTCTTTATCTACATCCAATGTGATCCCCCATTTAAAAAGATTATCCTGTCATAGATTGCCTGTGAGGATACTGGATTGATACAACAGTAGAACAATATTGCAGTTATAATCAGAACTGTGGCTAGTATGTAAAGTCTATGTTCTTTTGGATAGAAATAACTGAATATCAATCCCACAACTAAAAATATTCCAGTTATGATTAATGCATTTGACTCTTGAGGATTTTGTTTGAGAATCACATCATTTATAGGATTGGTTTCGCTTAATGTTCCTTCGATAATCAATCTGTTTTCAGTTGATCCAATAGGGTCGCATGTAATCAGATATAATTTATTTCCGCCTTCTACAGCATTAAGCTGGTAGTCTGCAGGAACAATTGTTGAACTTGCAACAGTATATTTTACCTCACCTATGCCTGGCCATTCTAAAAGTATTGTATCGCCTGCAGATAATTCATTGAGCCTTAAAAATGGCGAACCTTGCAGGGTTCTATGTCCAAATACCAATACGTCTCCCTGTGTTGGAGTATAGGAATTTGGTTCATGGAATACTCCTTGAGATAATGACACGTTATTAATTTTTTCATTAATTCCAACTGAAGGTATTACTACAGTGGGTTCTTCCAAATTTCTTTCTACAGCAATTTTAGATGCGAAGTAGTTCACTTCTCCCAATGCATATAATCCAATTATTAATATGCATATAATAACAATCACTGTTGAAATAATATGTTTACTCATAATATCCTTTATGTTATAATCTCATATAATAATTTTTTTAATTATTGTACGTATATTGTATTTCATCAACCATCCATTTTGGAGCTTTTGAAGTTGGAATTGTCAATACAATATTTTCCATGTTGTTCAACACGAAATTGACTTTATCTTGGGGTGTTTCAATCAGAAGCATGTATTGGGCATCCAAATCTCCTAAATTGATTTGTCTTTCATAATTTGACAGTTTAATTCCATAGTCTCTAAGCATTTCAACTGTTTCCTCTTCACTGTATCCTTTAATGATTGAACCTTTCAGAAGCTCCAATACGTTTGATGAAAAACTTTTTGTGTTTTCCCGGGGATATGTATCATTACCTTTGACATTAACTTTTGATTTGGAATATTCTGAATCAATTTCTCCGTTCTCTTCATACCTCATTATTGAAAGAACAGTGCATCCACTTATATTGGGTGTTGAATTACCTTCATTAGTTTCATTTGTGTAATTTGAATTTAAATACACGTCAACAACACTTCCAACATTAATTAAACCTGCTCCTGCCTGAAGTCTTGAAATCAATATTGGTACTGATACTGTGTTGGGTGTTTCAAATTTAATTTTTGATAAAACGTGGGCATCATTTTCATTAACGATTTTTATCGCTTCGTCTTCGTTCATCATTATGTCTTTGCTTTCATTTGAATATACTGCCATTATTCGTTTATACTTGTCCATGTTGGAGTTAATCGATTTTATTTGGTAAGATTTCCAATCTTTACTTGCCGGAGCTAATATGTTAACACTTTCCAGTTCGCCAGTGCTTCGGGCATCGTTAATTTTGCTTTCTAATGTTGCCGCATTTGGTGAGGTCACTAACGGTCCGGAGTACAGATCATGGAGTTCATTTAATTTTGTGGTTTTCATAAGGGATAGATTTTCCTGCTGTGGCTGATAGATTAAAAAATAATATGATGTTATGACTAATGTGATTAGAATTAAAGTGGTAATAATAATTCCGATTTTCCTTTTTTGCTCATCATCACTTATTTTTGTTGTTTTCGGACTTAGATAAACCCCAATCTTATGATTTAATTTTTTTAAAGGACTTAATTCATCTTTCTTTGCAGGTTTTTTGAGAGTTTCTTCAGCATATTGCTTTTTAAGATCTTCCGTTTTCTCAAAACCCTTTGGAAATAATGGGTCTCGTTTTTCTTGGGTCATGGTTCTACTCCTAATGGTTAATTAAAAGTAGATGGTATTAATTTAAGAAATTTTTAATTAAATTAATTATAAGGTAGTATAAGCAGAAAATTAACAGTAATAATGCAGGTATGTTTACTCCATACAATACGAATTTTACAGGTAAGATTAATAATATTATTAATACGCAGGATACTGCGAGTGTAGGAACATTATCAAATTTCGGATATCTAACTGTACTAATCATTATCAAAGAAACAACAGTACTTAAAATCAATGTTAGATACATATTATAGAGTCCGCTTAAATAATATGTAGCCAATAGGAATGCAATTCCAGGAATTGGAAAGCCTATAAAATCTTTTGTTTGGATTTTGTCTGCAATTACATTATATCTTGTTAATCTTAAAACTCCACAAATTACAATTAATAAACTTACAATGATTACTAATGGTTGAAGAATAATTGAAGTGGTGTTAATAGTTGAATAAACAAATGCCGCAGGTGCTGCACCAAAAGATATGGCATCAGATAATGAATCGATGTTTTTTCCAAAATCTAATTCATCATTTCTGTTTGTTTTTCTTGCTACCCAACCATCTACTGAGTCAAACATGATTGCAAATATCATAAAAAGTGCGGCTAATTCAAAATTATGGTTTATTGAACATATAATTGAAAAAAAACCACAACTCATATTTAACAATGATATTATATCAGATATTGCTATAAATTTTTTCATAGATGTATCTTCAATTTTCATGTTATCTCCAGTATTATTTTTTAGTTCATATCTTATTAAGTTTATCTTTGATTTTACCTTATTTTTACTTATATTTGTATTTAATTACTTATAATTGTTATTTTTATTGGACTTTGTTAAATTTTTCATTTTTTTAAATTTTGCTTATTATATGATATCTTTTTTCAATATTCTATTGTCATTATTTAGTTTGATTAAAAAAATTGGTATTTATTAATTGAAATTGTAAAATTAACCTTGAAAGATAAAATATATATAATAATATTCTTAATAAATATTAAATGTTAGACTGTTAATAAGTGGCTATGATGTATTTTATTTAAAGGCTTATTAGGGCTTTAAATATTATTTTAAATTGTATTAGTTGCTTATTTATAGTTTTCATGATTTATATTGATTGTATTGTGAGTAGTTAAATGATTGAAGATAATATACGTGTTCTTAGGCAAGCTGCAAGGGTTACTTCTGATAGTGACTTTAAAGTTGAAAAAACTTGGTGTGTTATTGCAGGTAATGTTGATTTGGTTGATGAAATGGCTTACAGGGCCATATTGTCCAATGCCAGCATTAAAATTTTATTTAGGGAACATGCTATATTAAAAAATGGTAAATTGGATAAGAAATTTGATTTCCTAATGCTTTACGGAAATTCTATTGTAATTAATGAATTCAGGGAGCATGCAAGACAATGTGGCGGAGCTTATGTTCAAATACCTCGCAGCTATTTGTCTAATGAATCAAATTTAATGATTCTAGTTTCTCCGGATGATGTGCTTAAACAGACATTTTCCAGGATTGAAAAATCAAGAATCCGATTTAAAATTCTTCAAAAATCTCAAACTACTAGTTTCATTGATGTTGATATAAATAATGACGTTAGATTACCAAATTTCATTAAATCTGCTTTGAAACCATTTTATAATGCAAATGAAGTTGTGTTAACTACCGTAGTCATTTCCATCGAAAAGGATGAGGATGTTGGTAGATTTCAAAGTGTAGCTACATCTAATAAAATTTTCGTTATAGATTTTAAAGACATTGTAACGGAGGAATAATCATGAATATTTTTGGAAAAGATGAAGAAGTACCACAAGTAGAAAATACCCGTGTCATTAGCAATAGTTTAGGAATCGATTTAGGAACTTTAAACACTGTAATTGCAAAACCTTCTGGGGATAAATTTGATTTATATCAAATTCCATCAGTTGTTGCAGTTAAAAAAGATGATCCATCAGAAGTTTTAGCTGTTGGTGAAGAAGCTAAAAGGATGCTTGGAAGAACTCCTGAAGATATCTTGGCAGTAAGACCTTTGAAAAAAGGTGTAATTGAAAATGTTGTTCAAGCACAAGCATTACTCATTAAAGCAATGCAAATTGGTATTAATGAAGGAGAAAGTGTTGGAAGAATTGTTATTGGCATTCCTGGTGACGCATCTGAAGTAGAAAAGAATGCTGCAGAAGAAATAGGCAGAAAAGCTGGAGCTCAAAATATTTTAGTTATAAGTGAAGGTTTGGCTGCAGCTATTGGTGCAGGATTACCTATTGCAGAACCAAACGGTACCATGGTTGTAGATATTGGTGCGGGTTCAACTGATATTGTAATTATTTCTCTTGGTGGTATTAATGATATCGAAACTGTTAGATGCGGTGGTGACGATATTGATAATAAACTGGTAGAACTTGTCGCTGAAAAATATGATGTAGCTATTGGTATTCATGATGCAGAATCTGCAAAAATCGAAGTGGGTATGGTTCATTGCAGTGAACAACTTGAAAACTTAAGTGTTGAAATAATAGGTAAATCTTTAGAAAATAATAGGCCTAAAAAAGTTGTTATTGATTCAATGTTGGTTGCTGAAGCAGTTGAACCTTACATGCAACAAATTGTTGGTGGTTTAAACGAAATATTGGAAAGATTATCTCCAGAATTAATGATGGGTGTTTATAACAATGCAGTTGCTGTTGGGGGAAGTTCCAGACTTCGCGGAATGAAAGAAAGAATTTTCGATGAAATTGGAATTCCAATTGAAATTTCAGATGATCCGATGACTGTTGTAGCAAAAGGTACTGCAATCGTTGCTGCAGAACCACTTGCATTAGAACCTGAAGTTCGTCTCAGAGCTATGAAATAAATAAATTTTTATTTATTTCTCTTTTTTTTATTGATTTTTATGGATATTTTAGGCATTGATGAAGCAGGCAGAGGTTCTGTTCTTGGACCTATGGTAATTGCGGGTGTTGTTGTTCCTGAAAAGATGGAAAAGGTATTGGAACGTATGGGTGTTAAAGATTCGAAAAGATTAACTCCAAATAGACGTACTATTTTGTCCCGTAAGCTTAAAAAAATGTTTGACTATGAGATAGTAGTGATATCTGCTCGTGAAATTGATGAGATGAGAGCAGAAGGCATTAATCTCAATGAAATTGAAAAAAATGCCATGGAATCTATTTTATTAAAACTAAAACCTGAAAAAGCTATTGTTGATGCAGTGGATGTTAAAGCTGAACGTTTCCAGGAAAATTTGCGTATTGATACTGGCCTTAATGTTATTGCTGAGCATAAGGCAGATGATAAATATATTGAAGTTAGTGCAGCTTCAATTATTGCTAAAGCAGAAAGAGATAATCAAATTGCACAAATCAATAAGGATTTTATTAAATCAGGAGGGATAGGTTCAGGATATCCTTCAGATCCAAAAACAAAAGATTTTTTAAAAAATTATACTTATGATGAGATGCCCGATTTTGTAAGAAGGTCTTGGGCAACTGTTGCAAAAATGAAATAATTCCTTCTAGTTTTTAAATAATATTTAAGTATATGAACCAATATAACTAATTTTATAAACTTTTTAAATTGATATTTATTTAGAGGATAATATGATTATTGAATATATTGCTCCATTTCTTGATGGTATTGTAGACATATTCACTCAAGGTGGAATCATAACATACATCATTCTTTTTATTGGTATTTATGGTTTGATTATTGCAATAAGAAAGATTGCTTATCTTAGAAAAATTAGTAAAGTTGACACTACTGAGATATTTGGTGTTGTTACTGCTTCAATGGAAAGGGGCGGTGCAGTTGAAGCTTTAAAACAAATTAACGGATTTAAAAATCCTATTTCTAAGATTATTTCTGAAACTTTAAAAATTGGTTATAAAAACAAAACTGAAGTTGAAGAAAGTATGGAACAGATTTTCATCGTTGAAGTGGCAAAAATGACCAAAGGATTAAGTACCATTAGAACAATTACTGAATTAGCTCCTTTTTTAGGATTAATTGGTACTGTAATTGGTATTTGGATGACATTTAAATCATTAGGAGTTCATCCTGATTCCGCAGCTATGGCCGAAGGTATTTATGTTGCTTTGACAACCACAATTATGGGTCTTTTAGTGGCAATTATTTTATTGCCTATTTATTCATACATTCAAGACCTTATCGAATCTGAAATGGATAAAATTGAGTTAGCTACAAAAATGACCAATTGGGGTTTTGCTGTAGTTAAAGTAAGAGTAGATTCAAATGTAGAATGTGCACTTGAAGCTTTACAGGAAGCTGAAGGTGTTGTTAATACAAGATTAATTTCTGACCCTTATGCTAATATTAAGGTTTCTTTTAAGCCTAGTATGTTGGATAAGAGTATTTCAAATATTATTTTAGAAAAATGTAATGTTAATGCTGAAATTACTGAAAGTAAACTAAAACAATAGGTGATTAGATGGCAATTGATGTTAAAAAACATAAAAAGAAAGTTTTGGGTCAAAAACCAAGTATCAATTTAGTTCCTTTTATTGATATTCTTTTCACAATAATGATTTTTTTAGTTGTTACAAGTAATTTTTCAGCTACTGAAGTTCAAACTGATGATTCTGATGTTGCATCTGATGCTACAGGAAAACCAAATGTTACTGATGTTTCCGGTGACCAGGAATATTATGTAGTGCCAGTGGCAAATCTGCATAAAGTTACTGTAAATGGTCAAGATAGATCCGATGCAATCTCGGGAGGAGCTGTCGGTGTTCAGGCTAAGGTAATCGACCAGGGTGAAGTTTCAATTAAACCTGGTGAAGTTGTCATTACAACACCTCCTGATGTGCCTGTAGATAAGGCGGTTCATCGTCCAGAGTTATAATTTGGGGGAAATTAGAGTGTATACTGGTAGAATATTATCAACAGGAATGAATAGTGATGGTAAACCTTTTGTTGCATATCGTGTTTCAAGCAGGTCATTTCCAAATAGGCAATGTTTAAAATTTGAAAATCGTGCTGCGATTGTTCCAAAAGAAGGTTTTGAGAAGGATATTTTTGAGAACACATATATTACTTATAACTGTGTCCGTATTGTAAGGGACATGGCTATTGTATCAAATGGTTCTCATACTGATGTCATAGCAGATAAAATTGCTATAGGAATGAATATTAAAGATGCAATTGCATATTCATTGCTTACTATGGATTATGAAAAAGATGATTATCATACTCCAAGAATTGCGGCTGTTGTTACATCAACTAATAAAAAAGACGAATATGAATGTTATATTGGAATTGCTAATGATAAAAAAATATTGGTTGAACAAGTTCCTTATGGCGATGCTGTTTTTATTTCAACATATGGAAGTCAAGTCCACGATTTAGTTGAATTTGATGCAAAAACTGCTGCTGATTCTGCTAAATTTATTTTTGATGAGGGTACTTTTGCTAATTATAAAAAGCCCGTTACTTCCTGTGCAGCAGTATTTGATGGAGAATGGACAATTGATGTCTATAATCCATAATTTTATTTTTTTTTAAATTTTTTAGATGATATTATGACAATAGAATTAATAGGGTTAGAGCATATTCCAATTGTTGATGACACTGATGATATTTCAATAATTATTAAAGATGCAATCAATAAACAGGGGTGTATGCTTAATCATGGAGATATTATTCTCATTGCTGAAACTTTAATTTCAAAAGCTGAAGGAAATTTTATTAAATTGGATGATTTAACCCCTTCAAAACAAGCTTTAGAATTGGCTGAAGAATCTAATAAAGACCCCCAACTTGTTGAAGCAATTTTACAGGAATCAAAAGAAGTTGTTAGAGTAGGTCCCAGTTTCATTATTACTGAAACCAGGCATGGTTTTGTCTGTGCCAATGCCGGAATCGATGAATCAAATGCAGCTGAAGGTTTAGCTACTCCAATGCCTGTTGATGCAGATAAATCAGCTTTTGAAATAAGAGAATATTTGGAAAATGAATTTGGTGAAGAAATTGCAGTTATAATAACTGATACTCAAGGAAGAGCATTTAGATTTGGAGCTATTGGAACTGCCATTGGATGTTCTGGAATTTCTCCACTTTGGAGAAGGGTCGGTGAAAAAGATTTGTATGGCCGTGAACTTGAAACCACTGAAGTTGCAACTGCTGACGAATTGTCTGCTGCAGCATCACTTGTAATGGGTCAGGCTGATGAAGGTTTGCCGGTAGTTTTAATTCGAGGATTTAATAATTTTGATGAACTAAGAAATGTTGATTCAAACATTAACGATTTGCTCATGCCGAAAGAATTTGATGTATTTAGAAAATGAGTGATTTCATGATTACTGTTTTATCTGGGGGAACTGGTACTCCAAAGTTATTGCAAGGATTGAAAGAGATTGTTGATCCTAGTGAATTAACTATTATTGTTAATACTTTAGAAAATGATTATTTTTCAGGCGTTTATGTATCAGCGGATATTGATACTGTTCTGTATACAATGTCTGATATAATAAATGATGAATTCTGGTATGGGATTAAAGATGATACATTTATTACTCATGAAAGGTTAAATGAACTTGGTTGTCCTGAATTGTTGAGAATAGGTGATAAAGACAGGGCAACTAAAATACAAAAGACTTTACTGATGGAAAAATATGGTTTGGCCAAAGCATGTGAAATCCAAACTAAGGATATGGGTTTAACTTGCAAAATACTTCCTATGAGTAATGAACAGTCCGATATTAAGATAATTACTGATATTGGTGAGTTGGAATTTCATGATTTTTTAATCAAATATCAACAGGAGCCTGAAGTTTTGGATGTACAGTTTTCTGAAGTTTCACCTGCTCCGGGAATTATAGAGGCTATTAATAATTCTGATGCAGTAATTATTGGTCCTTCAAATCCAATTACTTCAATTTTGCCAATATTATCTTTAGAAGGAGTTAGAGAAGCATTAAAAAATACTTATGTGGTGGCTGTATCTCCTATTATTGGTTCCGACTCTGTTAGTGGCCCTGCTAGTAAATTTATGAGGGCTTTGGATATTGATGTTTCATCAGTTGGTGTTGCATCATTATATGAAGATTTTTTAGATAATTTTGTAATTGATACTGAAGATGAAAATTTGAAAGATGAAATAAATCAAATAGTTAATAAGGTAACAGTTACAAATACAATAATGAATAGTTTAGGTGCTAAAAAAAATTTAGCCCAAACAATTATAAATAATATTCTTTAATTTTTAAGAGGGATTATTGAATGATACAAATGACATTAATACAAATTGATAATTATGGTCCTTGGACTGTTACTCCAAGACCACGTACAGAATCTGACTTACAAATGCTACAAGCAAGCTTATTTGCTGATTTGAATAATCATTTCGGAAATAAGAAAGGATTAGTTTTCTTTACAAGATTTGATAATTTGCTTGCAATTTCAAATGGGCTAAATGAAGAAGACCATTTAAGAATTCAAAGATCAATTAGAAATAGATATCCTATAACCATTAGTATGGGTGTGGGTGCTGCTGAAACTCCTCATGAAGCTCAAAAATTAGCAACTATCGCACTTCAAAAAGCAGGAAGTGCTCAATCTGGTGAAAGAAAAGAAATTTTGGCTATTGATAGTTTAGTTAGTGAAGAAGACAGTTTTGTTCAAGCAGCTCATATTGATATTAATAGTGTTACAGAAACATTAACTGATATTGAATCTGCTTTTGATACTAGTTTTATGGTTAATAAGGCTCAACATTATTTGATGACAAAATTAATTAAAAAAGGTGCTTTATTATTCTTCATCGGTGGAGATAACTTCATGTCTCCATGTAATGGACTTAGTGAAAAGGAAATTGAAGAAATTATGATTGAAATTGATGAAGAAATTGGAATAAAGCTTAAAGCAGGTATTGGCCGTGGAAAAAATGCTGAAGATGCAGCATATATGGCTGATATAGGTCTTGAAGAAATTCGTGCCCACAATAATGAAATGTGGACATGGGTTATTGAAAAAGAATACTGAGGAGTATCATGCTTAAAGTAGTTGCGCCGATGGCAGGAATAACTAATGCCGAATTTTTAAATAAAGTTATTCCTTACGGTTTTAATGTAGCTACTTTGGGAGGATACAGTTTAGATGCACCTACAATTGAAGCAAGTAAAAAAATCATTAATCGGGGCAGGAAGGAATTCGATTTTCCTTTAGAAAAAATTTTTTCACATATAGAAAATGAAGTTGCTTCAATTAAAAGCAATCATAAAGATGTAAAAGTATCTGCCAATGTAAGGTCAACCACTGTACAGCCAATTATTGAATTAGGTAAAATTAAAGAATTGGATATCATTGAAATTAACTGTCATTGTCGTCAAGATGAAATTTTAGCAATTGGTTGTGGTCAGGAAATGTTAAAAAGACCTGATTTAGGAGATTATATTTCTAAAGTGGTTGATAATGTTGATTGTGATGTTTCAGTAAAAATCAGAGCTAATGTTGAGGGTATCGACACGTTAATGGTATCTGAGATAATTGAAAATGCAGGTGCAGATTATTTGCATATTGATGCTATGAAAAAAGGCGTCTTTGATGCTGATTATGACCTTTTGAAAAATATTTGTAATGATGTTAACATTAAAGTTATTGGAAATAACTCTGTAAATTCTTTGGAAAATCTCAAAAAAATGATTGATACTGGAGTGGATGGATTTTCAATAGCTCGTTCAATTATTTCTGGTAATTTAGATTTTAATATTGCTAATTTTTAATATTCATAAAACAATTGTTATTAGAAAGTATTATTAATAGTTTAAAATAAAAATTAATTCAATAGGTGATTTCATGGATTTTATAACACTTAAGAATATTACAAAAACTTTTGATGGTGTTGATGTTCTTAAAGATATTAATTTAAAGATTAATGAGGGAGAGACTTTAGGAATTTTAGGACGTAGTGGTAGTGGAAAATCTGTTTTAATTAACATGCTCAGGGGTACATTAGATTACAAACCTGATGCAGGTCAAATTATGCTTAACATTGCTGTTTGTCCTGATTGTTTGGCTGTCGATTCTCCGTCTCATGCTGGAGAGAAATGTAGCTGCGGAGGAACTTTTGAAGCAAAAGAAGTTGATTTTTATAATGCGGAAAGGAAATTATTTGCAAGTATTAAAAGAAGAATTTCCATTATGCTTCAACGTAACTTTGCATTATACGATGAAGAAACCGTAATTGAGAATGTTATGAGAGCAATGAGTGATGATGTAGAATATGAAGAAAAAATTTATTTTGCATTGGAATTGCTTGAAATGGTTCAAATGAATCATAGAATCACTCACGTTGCTCGTGATTTAAGTGGTGGAGAAAAACAAAGAGTAGTATTGGCTAGACAATTGGCTAAAAATCCTATGATGTTTTTAGCAGATGAACCTACTGGTACTTTGGATCCTCAAACTGCTGTAAAACTTCACAATACCTTAAAAGAAGGTGTTAAAGATGAAGGAATCACCATGTTGATTACTTCTCACTGGCCAGAAGTAATGACTGAACTTGCTGACAATGTTATTTGGTTAGAAAATGGTCAAATTAAAGAAGAAGGTGAACCGCAAGTAGTTGTTGACCACTTTATGGAGACAGTTCCTGTCCCTAAAAAACCTGAAATCCCTGAATTTGGTGAACCTGAAGTAGTATTGGAAGATGTTAAAAAACATTATTACTCCATTGAAAGGGGAGTAGTTAAAGCTGTTGACGGTGTTAATTTAACAATTAATAATGAAGAGATTTTCGGAATTGTTGGTTTAAGTGGTTCCGGAAAGACTACAACTACTAGAATGTTAATGGGATTAACCGAGCCAAGCAGTGGTAGAATTGACATTAAACTTGGTGATGAATGGATTGACATGACTAAGGTGGGTCCATTAAATCGTGGAAGAATCATGCCGTATATTGGTTTATTGCACCAGGAATATTCATTATATCCTCACAGAACTATTTTAGGAAACTTAACTGATGCTATTAGTTTAAATTTACCTGCTGAATTTGGTAAAATTAAGGCTATTCATGCATTAACAACTGTTGGTTTCCCTGATGATGTTGCAGTTAATATTCTAGATAAATATCCTGACCAATTAAGTGTAGGAGAAAAGCATAGGATTGCTCTTGCACAAGTTTTAATTAAAGAACCTAAACTTATTGTTTTGGATGAACCAACAGGTACTATGGATCCTGTTACTAGAGTTATTGTAACTGATTCTATCCTTAAAGCTCGTACCGAATTAGAACAAACATTTATTATTGTTTCTCACGATATGGACTTTGTTTTAGATGTTTGTGATAGGGCGGCTTTAATGAGGGGAGGTAAACTATTAGATATAGGTACTCCTGAAGAAATTGTACAACAATTAACTCCAGATGAAAAAGAAGATATGCTTAAAGATAGATAATTCTTCTTATTCATTTAATCTTTTTTTTATTTCTTTCCAATTTGGACAGAATTTCTCCATTAATTTTTTAAATTTTTTTCCATGATTAAATTCTATTAAATGACATAATTCATGTATCATTACATATTCTAAACATTCTGGATCTTTTTTAGCAAGATTTAAATTTAGAGTAATCCGTTTATTCTTATTGCAATTTCCCCAATTTTTCATGCTTCTTATTTTGACTTCATTTGGTGTTTTTCCAACGATTTTGCTGCATTTATCCAAAACTGATGGGACTGCTTTTTTCATTTCCAATCGGTATAACTCGTTAAGTAATTTATGGCGTTTGTCAATTGTGCTTCTTTTGGGAATCGGCAAATAAATAATTGATTTTTCTTTATCTACTAAAGCATGTTTAAAGTTTTTATTTGAAATTAATTGCAATGTGTATTCATTTCCCCACAGGTAGTGTGTTTCTCCGTTGTCATATTTTAGAGGAGCTTTTATATTGTTGTCTTCAATATGTTTCTGTTTTTTTAAAATCCAATCTTTTTTTGACTTAATAAAATTAGCAATGTCTTCATCTGATAAAAATAATGGTGCAGATACTTTAACTTCGCCATCTGGGGGCAATATGCGTAAATACATATTTTTAATGTTTTTTCTCTCTAAGGTGATAGTTATATTTTCTATAATTATGGTTTCCTTTCTCATTTTAATCAAAATAGTATTTTTTTTAATTCAGGATTTAAATTTTAACTTTAGTTTATTATATTTATTGCTATCTATAAAAAAGATTATATATTCAAAGTTTTAATAAATTATATTATTATATTATTTTTATTAACAGAGGTATAAAAATTATTTTTGGAGGTTTATCATGACTTGGGAAGATGCGCCGTCTCATATTTGTAGAGGGGGAGACGTTAGAGGGCTTGCTTTTTGTTGTCCGCCTATTAAACCATGTCCAGTATTAAATGCTTTACAACAAGTAAATTTAACTCCGCAGGAGTACATAGAAATTAAAACTCAATTTGCAAAAGAAACTAGATTAGGCGAAGGGGCAGGGACCTGTTTCGGTTCTCTTGTATGGTGCTGCAAACCATCAAAACCTTGTCCGTTAAGAGATATGACTTTAAGAAATATGGGAATGAGTCATGATGATTATTTGGACTTGAAAAAAGAATTGTCTGAAAGATTGGTTGGAGTTCAAAAACCTGATCCTGATGAAAGGGCTGAAGCATTGGCTGAAACATTTAATATATCTAAATTAGAAGCTATGAATGTTTTAACTGAATGTAATAATGATTTAAGAGCAGCTGTAAAAGTTTTACATGCAAAGTCTCTTGAAAATTCTGATTAAAATGGATTGGACATCTCTTTATTTAAAAACTTCTAATTTAAATGTTTTTATTTTAGGCACAGGTGAAGTAGCAACTAGAAGAGCCAATAAATTTTTAGACCATGGGGCCAATGTAAAATTGGCAGGAAATAGTTTGTCTAAAGAATTAGAGTCAAAAGGTGCAGTTTTGCGCCCTTTAGATGATGTTGATGAACTGGTTGAATGGTCAGATTTGGTTGTAATAGCAAGCGGCGATGAAGAGTTGTCAGACCATGTTTCTAAAATTGCTCGAGATAAACTTGTTAATCGGGCGGATTTGCCATATGAAGGTAATGTAATTGTTCCTACAAGCTTTAATATTGGAGAAATTGAAATATCTATTTTTACTAATGGGAAAAGTCCATTAATGGCTCGCCAATTAAGAAAAAAAATTCAATCAGTCATTACTGATGAAGATATTCTGGAAATTGAGCTTCAGGATTATGCACGCTCAATTCTGAAGGAATCAATAGATGACCAAAAAGAAAGGCGCAATTATCTCTACAAGATTTTTGAAGATGAAAAAATTAATGAATTTATTAAGAGTAATCAGATTGATGAAGCTAAATCATACATTGATAATTTAATAAGGGGATTGCCGTGATACTTAATTTAAGAGTTGACCATAAAATTGCAGATATTCAATCTATGGAGAATATTTCAAAGGATATTGATGAATTATTTTGGAAATTGCAGGAAAAATTTTCAATTACGGAATATGTTGAAATTTCCACATGTAACAGAAAAGAGTATTACATTAAAAATGACTATATTCCTGAAGATGAAGAATTGCTGTCTCATGAAAATCAAAATATCATAATTGAATATGGTTCTTCTGCTGTAATGCATTTGCTACGTATGACTTCAGGTTTGGAATCAATGATTGTTGGTGAAGACCAGATTTTAGGCCAGGTAAAAGATGCAAAACATAAAGCTATTAAAGAGCATCACTGTGGCAGGGATCTAGATACTATTTTTACAAAAGCTATTCATGTTGGCCAAGTTGTCAGAAACAAAACCAATATCAATAAAGGTTCTGTTTCTATCGGTTCTGCTGCAATTGATTTGGCTGAAAAACATATGGGCAGCTTGGACGATAAGTCTGTTCTTGTCATTGGTGCAGGAAAGATGGGTAAATTGGTTGCAAAGGCACTTGCTGAAAAAGATTTGAATGCTATTTTTGTTGCAAACAGAACTTATTATGTTGCGGTTGAGCTTGCTAAGGATTTAGGTGGTGAAGCTATTTTATTCAGTGACTTGGAGGAATATCTGGCCACTGCCGATTTGGTAATCAGTGCAACAAGCGCCCCTCATGCAATCATAAATAAAAAACGTATTTTAGACATTGATATGGATTATGAAAATGTTATGATGGTTGATATTGCAAATCCGAGGGATATAACTGAAGATGTCTCTGATTTGGGTGTTAAATTATTTAATATTGATGATTTAAGAGAAATTGCTGATATCAATACTCAACTTAGAATTAAGGAGTTTGGTGAAGCTGAAAACATCATCGATGAAGAGTTCATTTTACTTAAAGAATCGTTTAAAATAATGGAAGTTGAAGATCTTCTTGGTAGTTTAAGAGCATCTATGGAAGATATAAGGCAACGTGAAACTCAAAAAGCATTAGTTAAGATGGCTGATGTAGATGGTAGTGAGAAAATTTTGAATAATTTAACAAATTCTATAGTTAATAAGATATTTTTCGACATTTCCAACAATGTCAAAGACGCTGCAAAAGAAGAAAATAAGGAAGTTATTGCAGCTGCGGAATATTTGTTTAATTTTAAATAATTATTCAAACATTCCCTTAACTTCATTATGTTTTATTTTTACAGATTTAAGAGCATAATCTATATTTTGCATTGTGATAATTTCACTGTCATTGGCAATAGCATTGTGCAGCGCGGTTTTTAATATTTTTTCTTTTAAATCTCTTCCGGATAATCCTTTTGTAAGTTTGACTATTTTGTTTAAATCCAAATCATTATCAATTGGCATTGTTTTGAGATTATTTTCTAAAATTTCCAATCTTTCATTGTCATTCGGCAATTTGAATTCTATTTCTTCTTCAAAACGGCTTCTTACAGCAAAATCCAGTGAAGTTGGATTGTTGGTTGCTCCGATTGTTATGACAGACTCATTTTCACTAATTCCGTCCATTTCTGTTAATAATGAGTTCACTATTTCTGAAACGTCTCCTCTTAAAGATTGAAATGATCTATCTAGTGCAATTGCATCCATTTCATCAATAAATATTATTGATGGGGAGTTTTCACTGGCTTTTTTAAATAATTCGTGGATTTTAGATGCACCATCTCCCACATGGTCACCTATTAGTGATGTTGATTTAATTAAATGCAGTGGAACATCAAGTTCATTGGCAAGAGCTTTTACAAGCATGGTTTTACCTGTACCTGGAAGTCCATAGAATAAAATATTTTTTGGAGCCCACTGTCCGAACTTTTTAGGATTTTCCAGATATTTTTTAATTACTTTGACTTTACTTTTTGCATTTTTTTGACCCACGATGTCTTGGAGGAAAATATTTGATTTGACTCTTACATCATTCTTTTTCACATTTAAATCGTCTGTAATTAATTTAATTTTTGTCTGCTCTGAAATTATTGAGTTATTTGGTTTAGCGGAAATAATTTCAAAACCATAGTCCGGAATGATTTTTTGATCAAATAAGTGTGAGTTTTCGCGGACAACCAAACCGAGCCATTGTTCACGGGCGTATTCTTCAAATAATGCGCCATTTTTAATTTCTATGTCCTCATCCATCAAAGGAAAAGCAAATGGATAACCTACTGGTTTTAAAATTACTAATTCAGCATCATCCTTTGTTTCAATTTCTTTTTTCAAGGATTTTTGGTTGGTTGTTTTAATTTCTTGCGTTTTATTATCACTTTTCAAAAAACTCACCTCCAATATTTGTTACAACATAACATTTGTTTTAATTATTTATATATTTGTGGTGACAAAATAATTTTAGAGGTATTTCTATGAGTTTTAGAACATTAAGAGTAATATTCATAACTCCATTTTATATGATATTTCAGTTTTTCTTATTGAAATATATCTTTTTATTGTTTGGAGGGGTTAATAACTTAGATTTAGCTAAGTTGGCAATAGTTGTAGGTTTGTTTCATCTTGTTCCGATGTTTTTTGAAGCTAAAAAATCTACAGTTTTGGGAAGAGTTGTATCTACTATTGATGGAGTTTGGATGTGGGGTTCAATGATGTTTTTCATAGATATTGTTGCAATTTATTTAATTAAAATGTTTGTTGAGATTCCTTTCCCATTAATTTGTTTATTATTGGCTATTGTTCCTATATTAGGGCTTTACAATTATTATAATGCTCATAACTTGGTCGTTAAGGAAAGGGTTTTGGAATTGAATAAGTTATCTAGAGATATTAACATTGTCCATCTCTCTGATGTTCATTTTGGTTCCGTAAGACACAGACCAATCATTCGCCAAATTTCAGAAAAGTTAAAACTGCTGGAAGATGAATGTGACTTGGTTGTTATTTCCGGAGATTTGGCTGACGGATCTTCAGCTGTTGAAAAAGATGACTTTTCAGCATTCCAGGATGTTAAAATTCCAATAATATTCACTCCTGGAAATCATGATTTCTATCTTGAAATTGAAAATGTTATTGAGGCCTGTAAAAATGCAGGAGTCATTGTTTTGGATAATAAACGTGCTGAATTTGAATGTTTAAACATAGTTGGGGCATCTTATAGTTTTGATGATAATGGAATGCCTGATGTAAATGAATCTTTAATCAGGCCGGGTTTTGTCAACATCATTAATTATCATGTTCCATATTTTTGGGAGGAATTTTCCTCTTTGGGATTTGATGTCCAATTATCTGGCCATACTCATGGTGGTCAGTTCTATCCTGTAATCTTTTTTGCTGAACTCATTTTTAAATATAATATGGGATTGTTTAAAAGTGATTCTGGTAAATATCTGCATGTTACAACAGGTGTTGGTTCAATGGATATTCCTATGAGGTGGGGAACTAATTCCGAGCTAGTTATCTTAAGATTAAAAAAGAGCAGATAATTAAAACTTATTAAAGATAACCACTTAAATAATATTGTATGGTAAACGAAGATAATCACAATCATTTTTGTATTTACTGTGGGGCTAAAATTGACTCCAATCAGAACTTCTGTTCTGAATGTGGAAAGCCAATATTTAAAAAGGAACCAGTTATTGAAGCAGTTCCGAAAGAGTATGATTTAAAGATTACAGAATTGGAACATGAATATGATATAAAACAAAAGAGGGCTTGTGAACTGGTGGAAAAGGAGTTTGATCCAAATCATTTTGCTTATGAGCGTTTTTCATCAGCCATTACCAAATCAAACAACTTATTTGATATTCAGGTAGGTATTGCAAGAAAAATGCTTGAATTGGATCCTTCTAAAAATCCATTTGTTATAAAAGAGCTTGACGGTAAAATTAAAACTCTTGAAACTTTTATAGATAAAATGGAAGATTTAACAAATGAATTGATAATTCATTTGAGTTCAAACAAAAAGGATAATGATGATATTAACGACCTTTTCAAGGATATGGATGATTTGATAAATTCAGTTAAGGATTATTAATTCATAACATTTTTTCATATATCTCTTTCATTTTTAAAGCATCCAAATCTCTTTGTGGGGTTTCACAAATAATGTTTGCCTTCCAGCCATTATCAATTAAATTTGCAAGCAAATCTTCAATGTTTGGTCCGTATTCATCACTTTCGTCCAATGTGTGATGTTTAATTTCTCCGCCTTGGCCATATTCGATTGTTGTATAATGGCAGTGCAGGATATCAATATCCAAATTATCTTCAATTGTTGAAAATATGCAATTGTAATCTTCTTTTTTATTTAAAAATCCTCTTCCTCTTGCATGGACATGTGCAAAATCAATTGTTGGTTCAAAATGGTCAAATGTGGCACATAACTCAACAACTTCATGAACATTTCCAAGCTGTGTTCTTTTTCCGGTAGTTTCAGGTGCGAATGTAAATTCTTCAATGCCTTCCGCTTCAAGTTCTTCAAATAATCTATTTACTGTATTTTTGGATATTTCCATGGCTTTTTCGGGTTTTCTATTCAGATAAGCTCCTGGGTGGAATACAAGTCTATATGCTCCCATCCATTCTCCCGCACGAGCTGCAGATATTAAATGTCCGATACTTTTTTCAAGCTTTGAATCTTCCTTGGCACACAGGTTAATGTAATATGGAGCATGCATTGAAACTTGAATGTCATGCTTTTCAGATTCCTCTTTTAGAGTAGTTGCAGCTTTTTCACCAATTCTTACTCCATATGGGGATTGGTATTCATAAGAGTTAAGACCTTCTTCAGAAATAAATTTTGGAGCTTTATATGCTGCACCTTTATAGTTTATAGGACTTCCTGCAGGTCCAAAAAGTACATTATGTTTCATTTAAATCAGTAAAAAAATAGTAAAAAAGAGGGAATTTAAAATATTCCCATAGCTTTATTGGTTTTTGCGATTGATTTTTCGTTGTCACTTTCCATTTCTAAAAGTGCACGAATAGCATCAATATTTTCAGGTATTACATCAGATTCCTGATGCACAGCTTGCATGTAGAATAATTCATTTCCCACAACATTAATGGATTCTTTCCAGACTGGGATTTCATATAAGTCATTTCTGTTTCTTCCAAGTTCTTTAGCATATTCCATTAACTCAGCAGTTGATCCTAATCCTTCTTCAGCAGAAACAACAAGGACTCTTGAACGTTTTTCTAATGCTTCAATAATTTCTTCAGTTTCCACGTCATTGTTGATTTCAACCATGATGTTGTGTTGGTGCATTAATGTAGTAGGAACAAGTAATGCCATGGTTGTTACGTCAATACCTTTCATTACAGTCTTTACGTCAGGACCGTGGTGAGATGGTACTTTTGGAGGGTTTGGAACAATTGCATTAATTGGTCCTTTTTTGATTTCTGATGGATCAGATCCTCTTCTTACCATTACTGCTCTGACTTTTTTAATGTCTGCTATTGGGTCAATAGTTGATAATGTACGTGTGAGTCCTGTAGTGTTACATGAAACTACTCTTGTGTAATCTGCACCGTATGAATCATCATAATTGGAAATAGCATTAAATGAAAGGCCGGTTAAATCATGGTCTTCTCCACCTTGATAAATTGCTTTAACGCCTGCTTTTTTATACATTTCAAGGTTTTGTGGTCCGATACTTCCAGGAGTACAGTCAACAACAACGTCTGCTTCCTGAATCATATCTTCAACAGTACCTGCTATTTCAATTCCCGCATCTTTGAATAATTGTTCTCTTTCTGGAATTCCAATGTATAAAGGATAGCCTTTTTCTTCAACGGCAGTTCTTGCTTCGTAGTTTGGTCTAGTTTTACTTACACCAATAACTTTCATATCATCTTGAGCAGCTACTGCATCAGCCACTCTTTTACCGATGGTTCCGTAACCATTAATTGCAACAGTTTTCATTTTAATCCCTTTTTAAGTTATAATAATTAAATATTATATGAATTTAAATCTGTTATTTAAGTTATATATAATTTGATATTTTTAATTTTAATAAACTATTTGAATTTGACAGACTCTGCCATGGATTTCATCAGGGTTTCGTTATCACATTGCATCAGAATATACTTTTCATTATCTCCAACAATTGCCATGTCATGGTAATTTGTTTCTCCAATGATATTTTTCCCATTAAAATGTATGATTGTAGTGTTGCCTGTTGAATTCATTTTCATATCTGTGTTGTTTTTTGCCATCTCTTCATAATATTTCACTAGTGTGTTTTTTGCACCTATTGATTGGGTATAGACGACGTTAATCTTTAAACTGTCGTTTCTGTAATTCAGTGTAAGATTGATATTTTTACTTTGAGCTCCTTCAATTTTTTCAAATGACATTCCTTTAGGAACATTCATTTTAAAATATGAATCAAAATCATGTTCTTCCAATGTTGTGTTGTTCTGGGCAAATACGATGCCTGCAGATAACAATGCAGCCAAAATCACTATTAAAATAAAACATTTAATGTTTTTCATATTATCACAATTAAATTTATGTGGTGGATATTATAACTTTTTTTCTAAAATGTAGATGATTATATAAAATAATTGGGATAAATTTAATAATGGTGTTACTTTGAGCAATATTAATTTACATTATAAAGTTGAAGGTAAGGGCGAAACAATTGTTTTTCTCCATGGACTTTCTGATAATTTGAACTATTGGGAG
Source organism: uncultured Methanobrevibacter sp. (assembly GCF_902764455.1). Lineage (NCBI taxonomy): Archaea > Methanobacteriati > Methanobacteriota > Methanobacteria > Methanobacteriales > Methanobacteriaceae > Methanobrevibacter > uncultured Methanobrevibacter sp. Next base: position 72,194 of record NZ_CACWVY010000002.1, on the reverse strand, counting down.
ATTTTAGCAACTAATCTTAAAAAAGATTATCAAGTCATCCGTTTTGATTTGCCTGGACATGGTCAATCTCAAATGGGTGAAGATGAAATGGATGTTGATTTGATTGTAGACAGTCTGCTTGTGATTTTGGATGAATTGAATGCAGATAATATTAATCTTGTTGGTTTTTCTTTGGGAAGTCCAATTGCACTTGATTTTATACTCAAATATCCGAAAAAAGTTAATTCTCTTGTGTTGATGTCTGGCTTTTCTAAAGCTGACGAGCATATGAAAAGTGTTTTCAGTGATTTTAAAAATGATTTAAATATGGGTTTTAAAGAATTTTATGATAATATTTTGCCTAAGGTATTATGTCCTGATGTTATTCGTGATAATCGTGTGGAACTGGATTTATTAAAGCAGCGGGCTTCACAAACTGCTAATACTCAAGCTTATATTAAAATCATTGATGCTTTCTGGGATTTTGATTTAGAAGATAAGCTGTCTGAAGTTTCTGTTCCTACATTAATTCTGGCCGGTAAATATGATAAAATAACTCCAGTTTCTATTCAAATGGAAATTTGTGAAAAAATAGATGGTTCTGAATTAATTATTTTTGATGATGTAAAGCATAATTTGCTGGTGGGTAAAAACAATATGAAAATATTGGATATTTTAAAGAACTTTTTAAAAAATAAAAAATAAGGAGGATTCTATTCTACTTTGAATCCTGCTTCTTCAACAGCTTCGTTAATGTCTGCATCACTTACGTCGCCAGACATTGTAATTGTAGTGATTCCGGAGTCTAAATCTGCTTTTGCATCTTCAATTCCGTCGACATCTGTTAAACATAATTCTACAGCTTTTACACAAGATGGGCAATGCATACCCACTACTTTAATTTCTTTTTCAGCCATGATAAATCACCTTATTATCGATAGTTAATATTATGCTTTTGATTTATTTAAATGTTTAGACATGCCTAATTTTTTAGATTTTTTATAATCCTCTTTTGAAATTTTTTTAAGTGTTAATGTTGAAGAATAGGTAATTACAACAATGGAGCCTATATTATGGATTAATGCTCCTTCAATTGGATTTAGGATTCCAAGAATTGCCAATGCCATTGCTATAATGTTTATTGTTAATGCAAATCCTATTCCTATATTTATTGTTTGGACGGTTTTTCTTGCAATTCTGATTAAACCCGGAAGATTTTCGATGTTGTCGTTGATTAAAGCGATATTTGCAGCTTCAATACTAACGGCACTGCCAATATCTCCCATAGCTATTCCAACATTTGCTTTTCTAAGTGAAGGGGCATCATTTATCCCGTCTCCAATCATTGCAACTTTATGTCCAAGAATTTGTTCGTTTTTAATGTATTCTGTTTTATCTTCAGGCAAACAGCTTGCCTTAACATTTCTGATTTTTAATTTATTTGCAATGTATTCTGCTGTTTTTTTGTTGTCTCCTGTGAGTAATGTTGATTTAATTCGTAATTCTTTCAGTTCTCGTATTGTTTGTTTTGATTTTTCACGTATTGTATCTGCAAGATAAACCTGTCCGATAACTTCACCATTTTTTGCCACATATATTGCAATTTCTCCATTTTGAGGTTCTTTAATGGATGTTATCTCAATATTTTCGGATATCAGGAGTTTTTTGTTTCCGGCAATGATTTTTGAACCATTTATTTTACCACTTACTCCATTTCCGAAATGCATTTTAAAATCATTAACATGCTCTAATTCATTTCCCCAATACTCCTTTACAATTGCCTTTGCTAAAGGATGTTCTGATTTTGATTCAAGAGATGCAAGAAGATGCATCATTTCATCTGGATTTTCTGAAATAACATTAACGATTCTTGGAATTCCATATGTTAATGTTCCGGTTTTATCAAATGTTATTTCACTGACTCGTGCCAATTCCTCCAGTGATTCTCCGTCTTTTACTAAAATACCGTATCTTGTTAAATTTCCAATTGAAGCCATTATTGCTGTTGGTGTAGCCAAAACCAGTGCACATGGACAGAATACTACAAGAATTGTGACAGATCGGGTTATTTCAAATGTAAACAGGTATGTCAATATTGCTGCTATAAACGCTATTACAACAATCAGTGTTGCCCATGCATCTGCGGTTCTAACAATTTTTGAATTTTCCGCTTTGGATGATTCAACCAGTCTAATTAACTTTTGTAGAGAACTCTCCTGGCTGATTTTTGTTGTTTTCATAATGAATGATCCATAAAGATTTATTGTTCCTCCATATACTTCGTCATTAACGCTTTTGTCTACAGGTATGGGTTCTCCTGTAAGGGTTGTCTCGTCAATTGAGGTTTCACCATTAATGATGATGCCGTCAGTAGGTATACTTTCTCCCGGAAGTACTTTTAAGATATCTCCGACCTGTACATTTTCGACAGATATTTTTTCTTCAATGTTATTTTTAATTCTGGTTGCAACTTGAGGTGTCATTTTTACAAGTTCTTCAATTCTTCCCTGGGTTTTAGATAGTGTATATTCTTCTAAAAATCCTCCAATTGCCATGATTGTTGCGATTTCACCTGCTGCAAATACTTCACCAATTATTATTGATGCAATAATTGCTATGGATACAAGCAAATCTGCTTTAATATCAAATTCAGTAATTAATCCTTCAATGCATTCTTTAAGAATTGGTATTCCGCAGAGTATAACTGCAATCCATGAAATATAGTCGAGTGATAGAATGAAACTGCTAATTATACTTGCTGTGGAAACGATTATAAGCAGAATATCTATTTTTTGCTCTTTTGTTAATTTCATTTTAATCAACCTCACTGGTCTAATTATACCCTATGGGGTATAAGGTAACTTTAAAAAAAATTAAAGTCTGGAGTAATATTCCAAAATTGATGAGATGTCACTTATGGCTTCATCTACATCTTCATGTTCTATGGCTTGTTTTACGCAATTTTCCAAGTGTCCTTCTACAATAATGTGTCCAACTTTATGCAGTGCTGATTTTGATGCATTAACTTGCATTAATATTTGTTCACAGGGAATATCTTCTTCAATCATGCGGTCAATTGCATTTAATTGTCCTATGATTTTTTTGATTCTTCTATGTAAGTTGTCAGTATCCATGCATTGTTTCATAATAAACACCTCGTATACCTGTGGGGGTATATGTTAGAATTAGTATATAAAAGTTTGGGTGAAATTTCAAAAAAAAATAAAAAAATAAGGAGGAAAATTTCAAGACTATGCTTGATTTTCCATTTCTTCAAATTTAGCTGGGAAATATTCGTCTACAACGTATTCAAGCCCATATTTTGAAAAAGATTGCTGTTCTGCTTTTTTACCAATTTTAAGCATTTTCTTAATTTCTGTTTGCCAGAAATCGTCTTTATACCTTGGGTCTTTAGAAAGCTCTTTAAGTCTTAACACGTCAACATCTTTGAGTTTATCGGTTGGCAAATCATAATTGATAATATCGGATGCTGTTACTCCGATGAATTTGGCATCAGGAGTTGCAAGGTCACTGTTAACGTGAGCTAATTTTGCACTTCCGGAAATGATTACCTGTGCAATGTGGAATCCCCAAGGGTCTCCGTCGTTACAGATATAAACTGGTAATTTAAGTTCTGTATTAACTCTTTTAAGGAATCTTCTTGTAGCACGAGCGGCTTGTCCTTTAAGTCCGACTATTAAACAGTTAAATCTTTTGTGAGCATTTTCCTGAACTAATCTGTGAAACATTCCCATGGTTTCCACAGCTAATACTTTATCAACATTGTGGTCAAGGAAATCTACTTGGTCTATTGTTGGTGAGATGGTATAACCGGATTTTCCCATTTTTGCAGCATTGATTTCTACTTCATCATGAAGGGTCAGGTCTCCATAAACGGATGCGCCGTCCTCTTCTGGCATTAAACCTAAATCTTCACGTGTAGTACCGAGGGTTACTTCAAGGTCTTCCCCAACGATGTTTGATTCTTGTTGGCTTTTAAAGCTGATTCCCCAACCTTCAGAAACATAATACATTTCCCTGATGGTTGCAGTTTTTTCACGAGCCACCAAATCTTTACAGAAATTAGCTACATAAACCATCTGGCCCATTTTTCTGATTTGCTTTACATTACCTAATGATCTTTTACCGTATCTGTCTCCTAATACGTAGTATCTTTTAGCTTCATCATAAACAATGTTTCCAGTACCACGGGACGGAACTCTAACTGAAGGAACTTTATTTTTTTCTATGTCTTCAATAATTTCCTGACCTAAACCTTTGAGTTTATTAAAGGTGTATTCCTTTCTTTTTTCCTTATGTGATTTTTCTTTTTGTTCAGCCATTTAAATCACCTAATCCTCAAAATCCTCTTCAACATCATCTTCATTGAACTTATCTAATGCAGATTGACCTTCTTCAACAGTATGTCCGAATTCGTCAACTTCTTCCATGATGATTGCATCGAGTTCTTCTTCTTCCTCTTCATCTTCAACTTTCTCACCGAGTAATTCAGCAAGAGCTCTTTTGGTTACTTTTGCTAAAACTTCATGATATTCAGGAACTCCTGTTTCACCAAGCTTTGCAGCTTCTTCAATAATAACTGGAACGTATTCTTCAAATACTTTTGAACGTTTTTCCTTTTCTTTTGCTGCTCTTTTAGCTCTGATGTGCTTTTGTAGTTTACGAGCTAGTTTCATTGTTGCCTGTCTGATTTCGTGAACAATTTCAGGTTCAGGTGATACACTTTGTTTTCCTGTTGAAAGGTAAGGTACCTGTGTAGAGATAATATTTACAAATAAGGTTAATGGAGTATTATCCATGTCTTTTAAGCCATAACGTTTCCAGTCAATACTTTTTAAAGCTTCTGTAATTGCACAGCTTCCTGCATCGAAAGTTAATGGAACTCTGTTTGCAAATCTCATGATTTCAGATTTTCTTTTCTCATTAACTACTCTTCCTGCATCTCCACCGTATGCAAGTCCCGCTTCAATAATGAATGACACACCCCCTTGGTAGGTAACAGGTTTTCTTGTAATTGTTGTTACAAATTCAGGTTTAAGAATTTGTTTCATACCTTTTTCAATTTGTTCAGAACCGATAGGTATAAGTCCATCAGTTGGAGGAGCCATGAATTTCATTTTCTTGAAACAATGTACAATAGCTTCAGCTTCTGGGAAAGTCATTGCTTTTGGACGTTTGTTCATGTCAATTCCGGTCATTTCGGCAATTTCATCAACTCTTTTGTTTGACATTCTTGACATTGATGAAGTTAACATACTTTTATATCTTCTACTGTCGGTGTTTTTAGCCATTGTCATTAAGTCATCAGCACTTACACCTTTTGGATGTGGTAATACTTCTTTTGGTTGTACTGGAACTACATCTGCTGCTCTTTTAAAGATATATTTGTGTCCGGATGGGTCTCTAAATGTAATTTTTGCATGAGGGTTACCGATCATGGTTCTTCTGATGTATTCAAAAGCACCCTGTTCTGCAAGAGAGTAGGACACGTCTTTAAATTGTAATTCAATACAGACACCAGTGCTGTCTGCAGGATAGTCTTCTCTTTCCATTAAAATTCCACGGTTGTTTTCCACATCCATTTGGAATTTCATTTTAACTCCTTTAATTTCATCTCCTTCTTTGAAACATGAAATTACATGGGCCGGTTTACCGGTGGTCATTTGTGATAAAAGTACACATCCACTACAACCTAAACCTTGTTGTCCTCTGGATTGGATGTTTCTGAATTTTGATCCTGCAAACATCATACAGTATACCTGCATTACGTAGTCTTCAGGAATTCCCGGTCCGTTATCCTTGTGTCTTAAAATGTAATGTTCTTTATCAACACGCTTTAATTCTATGTCGATATCTGGTAAGATTCCTGCTTCTTCACATGCATCAAAACTGTTTGTAATCAGTTCATGGAAAACAATGGTTAAAGAACGAATTTTACCAGTAAATCCAAGCATTTGCTTGTTTTTTCTAAAGAATTGGGATGGAGTCAATCTGTCAAAATCTTCATCCCAATCAATTCCCGCTTGTTGAGCCAAAATTTTTCCTCCTTAAAATTAAATATGTTTTAAAGTATTATCATAATAATATTTAAATGAAGTCAGAGAGCATTTGATAAGTAATATTCATACCCTACCCTATCTAACTGGTTTAAATATGTGGTAAAATAATAAGTTAAAAACATGTAGAAAATATAGTATTTACACTACACTATCTATATATATTGGTTAAAGTATATAATGGTTTGTAATTACTAACATTATTTTTATAGTAATCTTTCATTAAAATTGATTCTAAAATGTAATATTTATTTGAATTAGATTTTATGATTGGAAATGCCTTATTTTTTAAATTAAATAAAAAGTTGTATGGGTCTATAAAATTGTTCTAAGAGTCTAAAATTGTTTTTATTTAGAACTAACCATCTTAAATATGTTAATGGACATATTGATTACCCTTATGTTTTCAAAAAATAGTATAAACAATATTGTACATAAACTTCACCTTGATAGCTTCAAAAATAGGAGTTATTCGGCATCCGGAAGTATGACAAATTGGTATGCTTTTTAAATAAGTTAAAAAAATAGTTTTTAGGAGTTTCAACTCCTAAATATTATCTTCATCAAAGTCGATTCCATCTTTAAATTCGATTTTATCGTCTTCGATTCCCACTAAGTCTTTAAATTCTTTTAATTTTAAATCTTCTTTTTTATGTTCTAAAAATCCGTAAACGGATTTGTGTCTGGATCCGTTCAATATCATCTCAATAGCTTCTTTTGCAATCATGATGTTGTTCATTTCGCCTATTAATGAAACTGTTTTACCATAAACTGCCATATCTACTTCAGCCATTTCCATGATTATTTCACGTGTTTTTCCATCTTTTCCAATAATTCTTCCTTTGTATCTTGCAAGGGCCTTTTTAGATTTTCCAATGTATAATGGTAAGCTTATGACTTCAAGATAAATATCATCATTAACTAATTTAAGTGCAACTTCCGGATTAAATCCACGGGCAACTGCTTTAACGATATGATTAGCATTCCAAACTCCTAAAGGGTCTTCCATGTCTTCCCTAGGTGTGATATAAACTGTCCCGTCGTCACTGTCAATGTCCAGGATTGTTCCAGTTGCCTTTTCAATGGATTTTTTTACTCCTCCATTGCTTCCAATTAATGCCCCTACTCTGTTTTGAGGTATTTTTAAGTAATCTGTTTCCGGCATAATTTTCACCTTTTTTATTAAGAGTAATATTATTTATTTAATTTCAAATCTTTAAATGTTTTTGTTAAAATTAGTATTTAACTTTTAAGATGATTTAATTAAACATCTCAGGAAATGAATGATGACATAATGTTAAATAAAATAATGACATATATTATAATATGGCAGGTAGTGAACTTTTAAATAACTTAACTGATAGGCATGCTGCAATCACTGATGGTGTTTTTGCAATCGCTATGACAATTCTTGTTTTAGAAATAGCAGTTCCAACAATTGCGGATATATCTTCGGGTGTTGGTTTAAGTGATTATTTAGTAAATTTTCTATTGCCATCTATTCTGATATATTTCATAAGCTTTTATCTTGTATATAATTTTTGGGAAAACACGGTCATTCTTTTTAATTTTAATAAAATAAGTTATGGTATATTGACTTTAAATATGATTACACTGGCTGTTGTTTGTTTAATACCCTTTGCAACAGGATTCTTTTTTAAATTTTTCAATTATATTGAAGTGAATATGTTCTTTTCAGTATTGATATTGGTAATCAGTTTATTGTACATATTAATATTTCTTTTATTAATCCGGAATAATTTTAAAGATTATTTTGATAAGAAAGATGAAATAAAAACTAATATCAATAAGGCCCATGATGAAGGAATTGAATTTCCTAATTTAAAACTATATCTTAAAGGTGTTTTATTGACATTATTATATTTATTGTTGGCGCCGGTTATCAGTTCAGTATTGTCTATTATTTTGGCATTCGTATCTCCATTATTAAGTGTATTATCTTTTCTATTAACTTGGGTTCTGGTATTTATAATTCGTATAAAACGTATTGGTAAAGATAAATTGAGTGATCTTGATTTGAATGATGATGAAGAACGATTCATGTCTAATATTAGAAAAAGTATTTATGGTGAATGAGTGCAGTAATTTCAAAACTGATGTTTGGTAAGATTGTCTGATGGAGTTAATATGATTCCATCTGCAATTATATTTTTTATTTAAAACTTTGGATTCACATATTCCCAAACTTCTTTAAAATTAGTTTCTACACCTAGTTTTGTATATTCCCGAACAAGGGTGTTAATGTCTCGCTCAAGCAATTCTTTTGAAATTGGATTATCCAGCACTACTGACTGTGAAACATCAATTATAACTGGTTTTTCATTTAAATTTAAAATATTATAGTTGGATAAATCTCCATGAACTAATTTTGCCTGTCTTACAAACAGTTTCAACTCAACAAGCAATTTATTCCAAAATTCGTCGGGATTTTGTGGGGGCTGGTTTTTAACTGGTTGTGCAGGATTTCCGTCTTTATCACCGATGAATTCTATTAAAAGCACATTATTTGCACTGGTTATTGGTTTTGGAACGGTTACTCCGGCATCATAAAGTCTTGTTAGATTTTTGAATTCTTTTGTAACCCATGAATAAATGATTTTGCGTTTATTTTTGGTTTTCACATTAAATCTCGGATCGCCTTTGAGGTAATAGTCCATTTTCTTAAAATCAGATGTTGCAATTCTGTAGATTTTAACTGCAACAAATTTTTCATCATCTGTAATGCCTGTAAGTACATTAGCTTCCTTACCTGTACTTATGGCGCCATTTAAAATATCAATATGTCCCTGATTAGCTAATTTGTATAATGTTTCTAATGTTATTTTATCAAAAATTTCATTTCCGGTTTTTCTTTCTGAATTGTCTTTTCTACGTTTTTCAGAATGAATTTTTTGATGCTTTGCATCAGCTTTAGCTACTTTAGGGTCCATTAAAATCAAAAAAATAAGTAATAAGACTACATTTTTAAGTAGCCTTTTCTTTCAAGCCAATTGGATTCGGTTTTTGTGTATCTCCAAATTACATCAGCTTTTTCATCTGATTGGAAATCCCATGGTTTTACAAGGATCACGTCACCTTCACGAATCCAAATACGTTTTTTCATTTTTCCAGGGATTCTGGTCATTCTTATATTTCCATCAGCACAGCGGACTTTTAATTTTCCGTGTCCCATGATTTGTTCAACTACTCCAGGTATTTCTCCTTTTTTAGGAGTCCTTACTCTTCTGTACTCTTGTTGTTGATTTTGATTTGGTTTTGACAAATACTCTCCTCCAAAATAATAATACGTTTCTCCATAAGATTAAATTATTTATATTTATATGAATATATTATATATTAAGTTATTGGATTTAATATAAAGTGGTAATAATGGGAACTGAATTTTTAAAAATTAAGGAATGCGATGAAGCTATTGATATTATTCAAAATTTATTTAATGAAAATTTAAAGCCACAAAGTGAAGAGATTGATGTAAGTGAAGCTTATGGTAGGATTTTATTTGAGGATGTTTACTCAAGAATGGATTTTCCTCCATTTGACAAAGCATTAAAGGACGGTTTTGCAATTCTGTCCAGTGACAGTTTTGGCGCGTCTGAAGAAAGTCCGAATACTTTGGATGTTATTGACTTTTTGGAAGCAGGTTCTACTACTGACAAGAAGGTTGAAGAAGGTAAATGTATTGAAATAAGCACTGGTGCAGCCATGCCTGAGGGTGCTGATGCTGTTGTAATGGTTGAATATGCAGAAAAGATGGACGGCAAAGTTAACCTTTTGACTACTGCTACTCCTTCTCAAGATGTTGCAAAAAAAGGTTCTGACATTGAAGAAGGCAAATTGATTCTTAAAAAAGGAGACTTTTTAAATTCTGGAAAAATTGGAGTTTTACTTTCTCAAGGTTTCGAAACTATTGAAGTTTACAAAAAACCTAGTGTTGGTATACTTTCATCAGGTAATGAAATTACTCTTCAGGGTCAGGAGTTAGATTATGGAAAAATCTATGATGTAAATGGTGGGATGATTAAGAATGATGCTGTTTCCTGTGGTGCAGATGCTAAATTCTTAGGGGTCATGAGAGATGACTATGATGAAGTAAAGGAAAAAATCATCAATTCCCTTAAAGAAGTGGATGTTCTGTTCTGTTCTGGCGGAACTTCTGCAGGTCTTGGAGATGTCTTAAAGCATGTTTTGGATGAATTGGGTGAAGTTCACATTCATGGTATTTCAGTTCAGCCGGGAAAACCTACTATTGTTGGTGTTATTGATGAAAAATTGGTCATTGGACTACCAGGTAATCCAGTTTCCGCTTTAATGATATTCAATGCATTTGTAGCTGAACCTTTAACAAGACTTTCAGGTATCAATAGAAACTTTGAACTTGAAGTTGTTAAAGGCAAAATCACTAAAAGAATCCACTCTCAGGTTGGAAGAATGCAATACCAGCTTGTTAAAGTTGATGGAGATAATATTCAACCGATATTTAAGGATTCCGGTGCAATTTTTTCACTTTCAACTGCTGACGGTTATGTAAAAATTCCAAAATTAGTCGAACTTGTTGATGAGGGAGAAGAAGTAGAAGTTTATTTATTTAATTAGGATTATAAAATTTAAGTAGGTGTAATAATGGATTATGAAGTAAAAGTAATTCCAGAACAAAAATTGGGAGTGATTAATTGTAAAACTCCAATTGGAGATTTAGGAATATTCCTTTCCATATTGATGGATTGGGTTGATACTGAAGATATTGAAACTGAAGGAGAACCATTTATTGTTTATTTTTCACCAAGGCATGAAGTTAATGAAGGTGATGTTGTATATGATGTAAGCATTGCCATTAAAGGTGATCCGGATGAAACTGACAGGATTCGTGTCGTTGACATGATTGAAAACAAGGTTCTTGCAGGAAAACACTTTGGTTCAACTGACAATATCATGGATACCTATGCTGAGTTGGTTGAAGTTGCACAGGCCAATAATTATGATATTATAGGATCTCCTAAGGAAGTTTTAATCAAAGGGTTCTATAATTGTGATGATGAAGATGATTTCATCACTGAAATTCAGTTGCCTATTATTGAGATGTAAGGTGATTTGATGGCTAAAGATAAAGAAGCAGAATTTGAAAAAGAAATTGAAAGACTTGCTCATAAATCTAATGTTAACATTAGAAAATCAGAATTTGCTTTTGAAACTCAATTAAAAAACTTAGATAAAGAAATAGATAATGTTATGAAAAATAAGTTTAAAGAGTTTGATAAAAATAAAGAGTTGACTTCTGAGTATTTAAATATAAACTATACAGATGATTCAATCAAAAGATATAGGGAAAAATTAAAAAAGATTTAATTTTTCTTTCCCTTTTTTTTTCACTGTCCCACTATTCTTAAATTATGTACTAACAGTTTAGGAATTATGAATGAGCTGTATTGTTTAATTTCAGAGTTTATTCCTTCTACTTTTTTCATGATTTCAAAGATATTTCCAGAAACCATTGCTTTGTTAATAGGGTCTGTCAGTTCACCATTTTCAATTTTAAATGCATTACTTGCTTCAACTGAAAAGTCTCCAGATATTGGATTTGCTGTGTGGGCCCCTAGGACACTTGTTATCTGGACTCCTTTGTGGATTTCAGATAAATCTCTCATTTCACTAAATTTGAATTCTAAATTGCTTGGACTGATTTGCGGTGTTCCAAAATAAGATCCTCTATATCCATTGGAAGTTGTTTTAACGTTTTCCTTGTTTGCGGTGTAAATATCATAGATAAATGAGTTTAAAACACCGTTTTTAATTAAATCTGTTTTTTGGGATACGCTTCCTTCACCGTCACATTTTGTGGTATGCATTCCTTTTTCCAAAAGAGGATTGTCAATGATTGACAGTGTAGGATTAGCTATTTCGCTTCCGAGTTTATCTTTCAAAATGGATCTTCCTCTCATTACATTTTCACCATTGAATGCTCCCATGAATGTTTGCAGAAGTCCGATTGCAGCATAATAATCTAAAACCGCATCATAATCATCAGTTTCAATGCTTTTGGTATTCAAAGAACTTTTGGCAAGGCCACATACTTCATTTGCCAATTTTTCACCGTCCAGTTCAAAAAACCTTGAAGATTGTGAATTGTATGCAGTTGCAATTTCACCATCTTTTTGTATGGTTACTGATAATCCCAGTCCAAATCCTGTTCCCTGATTTTCTATTGAAACTCCATTGGAATTTATTATTAATGACCTTCCTTCACTGGCATCAAATCCTGAACCTGTTACCTCACATCCGCTGTCTGTTGCTGTTTGGATTGTGGTTTTCAGAAGTTCAATTGATTCATCAAGGTCAAGGTCATTGAATTTTTTATCATAGACTCCTTTAACGTCATTTACTTTGCTGACTTCAGAAAATGCATAATTATCAGGTTTTGTTAATTTTGCATTGTCTATGGCCTGATTTACAGTTTCTTCAATTTTATCCAAGTTTGAAGTAAATGCAAATCCGATTTTTTTGTCTTTAATTACTCTTATTCCAATTCCCTGTTCAATCTCCTCTTTTACAAAGTTCAATTCATTCTGTTCCGAATCAAGTACTATGGTTTTATCTTCGTCAATATAAATTTCGTAAGCATCACATTTGCCTTTAACTGTTTTTTCTGCTTTTTCAGCTAGTTCATATATCATATTATCACTACAGTGCAAATTTTTCAATAGCTTCTGCCACTCCGTCTCCAAATAGATTTTCACAGGTATAAGTGCTTATTTCTTTTAGTTTTTCTTCGGCATTTCCAACTGCTATCTTATATCCCGCTTGCCTAAGGAAATCCTCATCATTCTGGCTGTCTCCAATAGCCATCACATTTTCCATGTTGATGCCGTTTCTTTCACATAAATATTTTAGTGAAGTTCCTTTGTTGACTCTTTTATCTGTAATGTGGAGTGCAAAACCGCTGTCATAAATTTCAAGTTCGTCAAGGTATTTAAAATCTTTTAAGGCCTCTTCAAGTTCTTCTCTCTTTAGAGTTTTGTAAAAAACGGTTTCTGTTAATCGGTACATGTTGTCATGGGATGCGTGCTGGTCGAATTTTTCACCCAATTTCTCTTTTAAGTGGTTTTCTGCTGATGTGACGAAATCTTTGTCAACTAATGTTTCAACAGCATTGTTGTTTTCACCTTCTTTAAATACGACACCTCCGTTTTCACATACGATCCCTCCGCTGCATCCGATAAGTACTTCGGTGGCATATGCATAATTTACCACATTTCCGGTAACGATAATTGTGGGAATGCCTGCTGCTTCTGCTTTTCTTAGAGCTTTAATTGCGGATATGCAGATTTGTCTTTTTTCGTCAGTTATTGTTCCATCGATATCTACTGCGATTGCTTCTATTGTCATATTATCCTCTTGAATATCTGTGTGCGATGTTACAGGTTCCTTCTTTACTTACCATACATGCTCCGATAGGATGTAGTGGATTGCATGCTTTTCTAAAGAGTTTGCAGTCTTCAGGTCTTGCAAGGCCTCTTAAAATTGGTCCGCAAATACATCCTTTAGGGGCTTCATTAACGTCTTTTACTTCGATGTCATATTTTTCCCTTGCATTGAACTCGCTGAACTCATCTTTAATTTCTAAGATTGAATTTGGTATTTTAGGAAATCCTCTCCATTCTCTTGAGGTTACATCAAATACCTGTTCCATCATCTCTTGAGCTACAACATTTCCTTCTTCACGAACTGCTCTTTTGTATTCATTTTCAATTTTCGGTGTTTCATTGTGAATTTGTCTTAAAATCATGTAAACTGACATTAAAATGTCAAGTGGGTTAAATCCTGCTACTGCCTGTGGAATTCCAAAGTCAGTTGAGAAGTATTCGAAAGGTTTTGTTCCAATAATTGTACATACGTGTCCTGGCTGGATTAATGCATTTAAGCTGGTTTCTCCTGAGTTGATTAGAAAATCAATTGCAGGAGGTATTAGTCTGTGACATGAAAGCACTGAGAAGTTTTCAGGAGGGGTACTTAATAATTCCGCTGCGGTTGTAGGTGCGGTTGTTTCAAAGCCTGCAGATATGAATGCAACATCATTGTCTTCTTTTTCAGCTATTTCAATAGCTCTGTTTATTCCATAAACTACTCTTACGTCTCCTCCTTCTGCTTTAGCATCTGCAAGTGATCTTTCAGATCCTGGTACTCTCAGCATATCTCCGAAGGTGGTTATTGTCACGCCTTTATCAATAAGTTCTAATGCTTCATCAATTTCACGTGATGGCACAACACAAACCGGACATCCTGGACCTGCAATAATTTCCACATCGTCAGGAAGCAGGCTTCTGATTCCATTTTCCATTATAGTGTGTTCATGGGAACCACACACGTGCATTATTTTAACGGGTGTAGCTAATTCATTAATTTTTCCTATTAACTTTTCAGACATATTTTTCATATTCATATTAACACCGAAGATTTAATATTATATTATAAATATATTTAGTACTATATTAATTAATATTTTATTGTATTTAAAGGGGACGCACATGTTTAATAATAATATGATTTTAGTAGTTATTCCCGCAAGAGGAGGTTCAAAAGGCATTCCTCGTAAAAATTTGAGACTGCTTCACGGCAAACCCCTCATTACTTATGCTATAGATGTTGCCAAATCTTCTCAATATGTTGATGATGTGGTAGTAACTACTGATGATTCTCAAATTGCATTGATAGCTGAAAAGTTTGGAGCCAGTGTTGTTAGGCGTTCTGAAGAATTGTCTACAGATAATGTCCTGCTTGATCCTGTTATTCATGATGCAATGATTCAAAAAGAAAAATTAGCTTTTGATGAATATGATATTGTAATAACTCTTCAACCTACTTCTCCATTAGTCAAAACTAAATCTTTGGATGCAGTGATTGAAAAATTTGAAGATTTCAGTATTGACAGTGTAATTTCCGTTGTTGACGACAGACACTTAAGTTGGGGATATGATGAGAATAATCATAGATATTTCCCTAATTACATTGACAGGGTCGCAAAAGTTGACCTGCCAAAATCATTCAGGGAAACTGGTGCTATTTTAGCTACCAGAAGATCGTTTGTCAAGGAAAATTCCCGTTTAGGTACCAATATAGACATTGTTGAAGTTTCACGTGAAGAAAGTGTCAGTATTGAAGAGTATGAAGATTGGTGGCTTGCTGAAAACTATCTCAAAAAGAAAAAAATAGCCATCGTTGTTAATGCCAATGATGAAATTGGAACAAGTCATCTCAGCAGGTGCGTAACAATAGCTTCAAAGCTTGTGTTCCATGAAGTTTTATTTTTAATCGACGAACATTATCCGCTGGGCGTTGATATTCTTGATAAATTCAATTATTCTTACAGGACATATGAAGATTTTGAAGAGTTGTTTGAAATTTTTAATCAATATGGTCCTAATATAATAATTAATGATATATTGGATACCTCTGGTGAATACATATCTTCTTTAAAAACAGACGGTTATTTTGTAGTTAATTTTGAAGACATTGGTTTTGGCAGCGGTATTGCGGATGTTGTATTTGACGATTTGTATGAACATGCTTCTGAAGAGAAAAATGTATTTCAGGGCAGCAGATATTTCATTTTAAATGATGAATTCTATTATCAGCAGTCCAAAATAATAACTAATGAGGTTAATAGGGTTTTAGTTAATTTTGGTAATGTTGATAGCAATAATTTTACAGAAAAGGTAATCGATGCGATTTTAACTACAAACTTTGAAGGCAGAATCGATGTTATTGTAGGTTTGGGCAATAATCGTTTGGAGGATTTAATAGCCAAATATGAATCAAATCCTTTAATTCAATTTTACAGGAATGTTTCCAATGTCAGTGAATTCATATTCAGGGCTGATCTTGTTTTCACATCTTCAGATAAATCCGTTTATGAAATCTGTTCTTTGGGTGTTCCGACAATCTGCTTATGTCAAAACGAGCGTGAATTGTCTCATACATTTGTCAATCCTGAAAAAGGATTTATAAATTTGGGTTTGGGTAATGATGTTGAAAGTCAGGAAATTGTTGAGAAGTTTATTAATCTTGTCAATAACTATGAGTGGAGACTTGAATTGAATAAGAGAATGTTAAACGTTGAGTTGAGATACGGATTTGAAAATATGCTTGCCGTTGTTGAATATGAGTATAGGAAATTCCAAAACAGACTAAGGTAAAATCATGTTAGTATTTAATAAAAAGCCATTTATTATAGCCGATATAAGTCTTGCATATTATGAATTTGCCAAGCAGGAAGAAATAGCAGATATTGAAGCTGCTAAATTTTTAATTGACGAAGCACAATCATGCGGTGTGGATGCAGTAATGTTTCAGTCATTCAAAGCTGAAAATGTTCTTTCAAGAGATAGCTCTGCACTTGATGAATTGGGTCTCTCAATGGATTATTTCGATTCTTTAAAAAATCTTGATAAATTTGGTGTTGGTGAATTCAAGCAGTTGGCGGAGCATTGTCGAAGCATCGGAATGACTTTTTTATCAACTCCTCTTGATTTTGAATCTGTTGATTATCTGGATGAATTTTTGGACGTTTATCAAATTGCTTCATCAGACATTAATAATATTCCATTCATTAAACATGTTGCAAGCAAGAATAAACCGATATTGCTTTCAACTGGTGCAGCAACCTTAATGGAAATTAAAAATGCTATCAAAGCCATTGAAGATGTTTCTACAGTTGATATTGTAATAATGCATTCAATAATGTCTTTCCCTACTAGTTATGAAGATGCTAATCTGCTGATGATAAAGGATTTGATTGAAAATTTCCCTGAATATGAAGTAGGATATTCTGATCACACAAAACCTGATGATGACATGCTGATTTTGACAACTGCATACAATTATGGAGCAAATGTTTTGGAAAAGCATTTCACTTTTGATAAAAAATTGAATGGCGTGGATTCATGTTATGCGATGGACGGCGATGATGTTATTAGATTTAAAAGAAATGCTCTCTTTTTATCAAAAATCAGTGGTCGTAAAAATAAGCAGCCATTGATTTGTGAGTCTTATGCCCGTAAGGAATATCGAAAATCTATTGTTGCAAAAAATGATATTAAGAAAGGTGATACTATAACTGAGGCAGATATTACATTTAAGCGCCCAGGTATAGGTATTGCGCCTATTTATGCTGATGATGTAGTTGGCAGAATTGCAGATAATGACATTCCTAAAGATGCCTTAATTAAATTTGAAATGTTAAAATAAAAAAAGAAATTAAATTATTTCTGAAGAACAATCTGCAGAATAGTTGTTAATTAAAACAGCACATTTGTCAATTGTTTCAGAGTCTAATTTAATTGTACTGGTTTGTATTTGATTTAATAATTCTTCAATAAACAGGTCTTCATCTGTCAATGGCAGATTGATTACAACAACTTCATTGTTTATAAAACCTACAAGAGGTTCAACAAAGCAATTTTTAATGTTATTTTCATTGAGGAAATTAATTAAATCTTCTCCTAAACTTAAAGCTTTTTGTTTGATTTTGTTGTCTTGTGAGAACTTAGCCTGTTTAGTGGTATATCTGAATTTTTTGACGTTTTCATCATCGTCGTGGAACTCTTCAATTTTATCTTCATCCAAATCGCTTGATCCGATTAAGTTTAGATTTTCATTTTCGGATTCTAATCTGAGTTTAGGATTGTATTTTTGTGATAAAAGAGCATAAATTCCAGTTGGACCTACAACTAAATGGTTTATACTGGATTTTGATGTTGGAGTTTTTACATTGTAAAATACATAGTAATCATCAGGTAATGTCAGTAAGTGTTCTCTGATAATTCTGGTTCTTTTTTCAGTTTCTTTTACATCTCTTGTTTTGTAAAGTCCATAACATAAGATAATTACGCCAATTAATAGAGCAACGATTCCAATACCGCTGTTAATTAATAATATCTCAATAATACTTAAAATAAAAATCACTGCTCCAATAAGAAGTACTATGGTATTTGTATCCATGTTTGAAAAACTAAAATCATTATTTTCAGGGTCAAAGAGGGAACCTGAAATTTCACCGGTTTTTTCATCCGGTTCAGGTATTTTAAGTCTTTCAAAGAAACTTCCCACTGATCTTTCACTAGGTTTTTCATTAGTATTATCTGGATAATATTCTTTCATTCCTTTAAAGAATTCATCTTTAAGGAAATTTTTCAAGATTGTGTAATCATTAGTTTTTGGAAGTGCGAATTCCTTTCCAAATTTTGATAACACATTTTCAGGAATTGTTGTTCTAGCAGTTTTAGATGGTGATTCTTCTTCGAAGTTAAGCTCTTCTTCTCTTTTTTCAAAATTAGCTATTTCTCGCATATTCTCTTCTGAGAAGAAATTTTCTATTCTGCCAGTAATTGATTTAAAAGAGCGTGGACTATCTTTTGTTTGTTCTTCAATGATTGGTTCCTCAGGCATTGGTTCTGATTCTTGTTTGATGTAGCTAACTTCTTTTCGTCTCTCTTCAATATAGTTGTCAAGTTCTTTATTCATTTCTTCATCAAGATATCTTAAAGAACCTCCGCAGCTATCACATTCATAATCAAGTATGCTGTCGCTACTTTTAATTTTAAATTTTAATCCACAGTCTTCACATTGAACGATTTGTGAATTATCATATTTGAATGTGTTAATAAATGAGGAACGGGAGTTACTTTCATCATCGGAATATTCTTCCAAATATTCTAAGTCACCTGCACATGTAGAACACTCGAATGTGGATATGTCATCATTATCATCGAGTTGGTACTTGGCACCACAGTTCTTACAGCATACAACTTTCATATTATCCTCTTTAATTCCTTTATGATATTACATTTTTATGTTTTTTATTATATATGTTTCTAATCTTAATGTAATTTTGAGATGAATTTAATAATTTTTTCAATCATTATCTTGCTTAAATTAACTTAATATTTAATATTATTGGGATTTTTCATGAAATATTATTGGATTATTTGTCGTTTTTATAATAGTATAGGTGAACTTCTCCATTTTTGTATATCAGATTATATGGTTCTGCAATGGTTTTATTGTCTTTTGCAATAAAGTAAGTTACATTTTCGTTTATCATTTTCTCAGTAAAATTTGTAGCATTTGACTCTTTTTCATATGACGGAATTTCCGTTCTCAATATGAATGACATGTCTCCTCCTCTATCTGCCCAGATTGTTTTATTCATGTATTGTGGGTCATGTTCCATTAACCATCCTCCGACGGTTTTTTCTTCAAGGGCTGCAGTTTCAAAGTTCGGATGCATATTATTGTCAAAGCTGTGAGGGGAGTTTGACATGGCATATACTCCACTGCATATTAGTATCAGGCAAACCAGTCCGATTGGTACAATTACCCTGACTTTGTCCATATATTTTACAGATTTTAATTTATCAAAAATCATTTTCATTGATAAGACTATGAAAAATGCCACGGTTGGAAGGACAGGCATGAAATATCTGTCTACATTGATGTGATAATAGGTTATAAATGATAAATTGACCACAAACCAGTAGAACATTATAAAATCAAATGTTAAATCATCCATATCTGTTTTTGATAGTATTCTATAAAGTGCAACTAGTGCAATTGAGATGATTATTACGGATAGGACAATTGAAACTTTCATAAATGTCAGGAAAAATACTGCAAGACCAACAATGAATATTGCAAGTCTCACTTTATTGCAGTTATTTCTAATAATCTCTCTATTTTCTGCGTTGAATAATTTTGTAAGGTATAAAACTATTCCAATTATGGATATTGCCGCAAATGTATATGATATTTTTGAAGGTCGGCCTCCGACCCATTTCATTGTATCTATTAAGTATGCACCGGGTTTTAATGAGTATGGAATGAAGTTTTTAGCTCCTATGTATATTAAAAAGTTATTAAAGTAGTAAAAGACATTGTTGCTCATGTCATAAAGAGCGTTGTGGGATGAGCTTGCAACATCAGAGCCCTGTGTTAAAAAGAATATTCCAATATTTAAATATATGTAGGTTCCAATGAACGCAGCAAAAACGAGGGCTCCTGCTCCTATTCCTATAACTATGTCCTTAATATTGGTTTTTATAAATGAAATTGGGTTTTCAGTTAAGAAAAATTGTATTAGCAGCACCGGAACCATAAGTAGAACGGTGTATCTTGTAAAAAATCCTAATATTATGAGTGGAAATGCGACATAAAAATACTTTGTATTTCTTCTAAAGGCCAGCATCATGAAATAAACTGCCCATATTGCAATGCATAATCCTGGAATATCAAGCATTCCTTTTGTAACCCATACTATTACTAGAGGAAATGTTGAAAAAATCATTGAGCCTGTAAAGCTTAAGACTTCATCGAATCTCAATCTCAATAAAAAATACATTCCAAGAGCTGCAAATATGTAAAATGTGCTGCTTACAGCAATTATTGTAAAGTCTGATATGAATCCCATTCTGAAAAATATGGATGTTATCATTGGAATTAGGGGTGACAGTCCTCTTGTATTGGCCAGTCCTACATCATATCCTGCATAAAAAAGAGCATTATTTAAATAGAAAAAGACATCTCGAACATAATAGACGCCTACTTTTCCATCAATATTAAGCAATAATAATGTAATCACAATAACAATTGCCAATAATGAAGATATTGCTATTAAATCTCTTTTATGTTCTTGTAGGTTCATTTGTTCTGCTCCTTAAAATGATCCAAATATGAATGCTACAAATGCAATCAGCATTCCAATTTTCAGATATTTTGAAACCTTGGCCGCTGTGGTTCTGTCCTGATTTCTAATAATCAATATTGCTGAGTAGATAAATAATATCACTGCAACTGCTATTACCATTAAATAATAAAAACCGAAAATGTTAATGTAGTATAATAAGGGGCATAATGCACAGTCAACAATTATAAGTATGGATGCTAATATTGCAGTTATTTTTTCTCCATATAGAATAGGCAGTGTTCTGGCACCTTCTGCCTTGTCTCCTTCCATATCCTCTATGTCCTTTACAAGTTCGCGTGCGGTTGTCATTACGAATGCAAAGAAACCCAGATACATTGAAATCATGATGATATTTGGGTTGTTTAGAGAGAATCCTGCGAATACGAAACCGAAACCTGTCATGAATCCTACTGCAAGATTTCCAATCAATGGAGTTGCTTTTAGTTTATATGCATATAAGTAAAGAACAACATCGGCAATTAATACAATGATAAAAGGGATCCAATTGCCTGTCAATAAGCTGATTAATAATCCGCAGATTGTTCCAAGCAAAAACAATAGGTATCCATAGTTTTTCCCGGCATTTAATGATATTCTTCCAGAGGGAATTGGCCTTTCCGGCTTGTTGATTAAATCAATTTGATAGTCGAAATAATCATTAATCACGTTTCCAGCGGCAGTTTCAAAAAACACGGCCAACATTGCAAGTATGGTGGGTAAAGTAAAACTTCTGTCGATTATTGCAACTAAAACCACAATAATCGCACCCATTAGAGCATTTCCTGGTCTTAATATTTCAATATATGGATTCATTATACTTTCCTCAAATCATTTTTCTATAAGTTTTAATATTATTAAAGTATTACTATACAAAGCATAATTTTATAAAGTATATTATATAACATAATATTAGTATTTTATTTATTAAAATTATTACTAATAAAAATTGTTAGCTGGTGTTAAATTTGGAGAAAATTAAAATAGCTATTGTTGGAATAGGTAACTGTGCAAGTTCACTTATTCAAGGAATTCATTATTATGATGGTAAAAATCCAGAAGATGCAATAGGGCTCATGCATTGGGAAATTGGAGGATACAAACCAAGCGATATTGATGTTGTTGCAGCTTTTGATGTTGATGCAAGGAAAGTTGGAAAAACTATAGATGAAGCAATTTTTGCAAAACCTAATTGTACAACTGTTTTCCAAGAGGATATTCCTAAATATGATGTTAAAGTAAGTATGGGACATGTTTTAGATGGTGTTGCTGACCACATGTCTAATTATGATGATGAATATACTTTTGTTGTAAGTGACGCAGAGCCTGTTGATGTCGTAAGCGTTTTAAAGCAAAGCGGTGCTGAAATTTTGGTAAACTATTTGCCTGTAGGTTCTGAAGAGGCCGCAAGATATTATGCTCAATGTGCTCTTGATGCAGGAATTGCATATGTAAACTGTATGCCTGTATTTATAGTAAGTGATGATGAATGGGATGCTAAATTCAGAGAAAAAGGTATTCCTATTGTTGGTGACGATATTAAAGCTCAAATTGGTGCTACTATCACTCACAGAACACTAGCTAGCTTATTCATGGATAGGGGTGTAAAATTAGATAAAACCTATCAAATCAATACTGGTGGTAACACTGACTTTTTAAACATGCTCAATCGTGAAAGATTGGACTCTAAAAAAGAATCTAAAACCGAAGCGGTTCAGTCTGTTTTAACTCAAAGAATGGATGACAGAGATATTCACATTGGTCCTAGTGATTATGTCCCATGGCAAAATGATAATAAATTATGCTTCCTCAGGATGGAAGGCCGTACATTTGGGGATGTTCCAATGAACATTGAACTCAGATTAAGTGTTGAAGACTCTCCAAACTCTGCAGGATGTGTTATTGATGCTGTAAGATGCTGTAAAATTGGTTTGGAAAGAGGTATTGGTGGACAATTAACTTCTATTTCTTCATACACCATGAAACACCCTCCAGTACAATACACTGATGATGAAGCATATGAAAATGTTGAAAAATTCATTTCCGGCGAATTGGAAAGATAATTTTTCAATCTTTACTTTTTTTTTAAAACACTATTTTTTTCACATTTTAAGTTTTTTATATAATTAATTTATATAATACAAAAAACATATAGTATAGTTGGATATTTTAAGATTATTTATAAATCGAATTTAAAAGAGGTGTAATATTAATGGCAAAAGTAAGATTTACAGAAACAGCACTTCGTGATGCTCACCAATCTTTGCTTGCAACTAGAATGAGAACAAGAGATATGATTCCTATTGCTGAGGAGATGGATAATGTAGGATATTTCTCTGTTGAAGCTTGGGGTGGAGCTACTTTTGATACTTGTATTAGATATTTGAACGAAGATCCATGGGAAAGATTAAGGCAATTAAAATCTGAATTTAACAAAACTCCTATTCAAATGCTTTTAAGGGGACAAAACCTTGTTGGTTATAAACATTATCCTGATGATGTTGTTACCAAATTTGTAGAAAAATCATATGAAAACGGGGTTGACATATTTAGGATTTTTGATGCTTTAAACGATATTAGGAACATGGAAAAAGCAATTAAAGTTGCTAAAGACCAAGGGGCACATGTTCAGGGTACTATAAGTTATACCATAAGTCCGGTACACACAATCGATGACTTCGTCAGTCTGGCAAAAGATTTGGAAGCACTTGACTGTGATTCAGTAGCTATTAAGGATATGGCCGGTTTAATCACTCCGACTGCAGCTTATGAATTGGTATCAAAACTTAAAGAAGAAACTGATTTGCTTGTAGATTTGCACAGTCATTGTACCAGTGGTATGACTCCAATCAGTTATTATGCTGCATGTCAGGCAGGCGTTGATGTTTTGGATACAGCAATTTCACCTCTTGCATGGGGAACAAGTCAGCCTCCAACAGAAAGTCTTGTTGCCGCTCTTCAAGGAACTCCTTATGACACTGGTCTTGATTTAAAATTATTGTCTCATATTAAAAAATACTTTGATGATATCAAATTGAAATATGCAGGAATCCTTGATCCGATTTCTGAAAGTATTGATGCGGATGTATTGTTATACCAAATTCCTGGAGGAATGCTTTCAAACCTCATATCTCAACTCAAAGAGCAAAATGCTCTTGACAGATACAGTGATGTATTGGATGAAATGCCTCGTGTAAGAAAAGATATGGGATATCCACCACTCGTAACTCCAACAAGTCAGATTGTTGGTATTCAATCAGTAATGAACGTGTTAGGTGGAGAAAGGTATAAAACTGTGTCCAATGAAGTAAAAGAATACATGAAAGGAATGTACGGTAAACCTCCTGCACCTGTAAATCCGGAAGTTGCTAAAAGGGTCATTGGTGATGATGAAGTAATCACATGCAGGCCTGCAGATTTACTTGAACCTGAATTTGACAAATATAAAACAGAAGGTGAATCAGAAGGATTTGTCAAATCTGATGAAGATGCATTGACCTATGCATTATACCCACCAATCGCTCCTAAATTCCTTAAAGGTGAAGGTGTGGAAGAACCTCTCAAACCCCCAGTATCTCTCGATGAAAACGAAGCTATCGGAATTCCAACAGAATATAATGTTGAAGTTGATGGAGATGTCTTTGAAGTTAAAATCATGCCTACAGGATTCATGGAAATTGGCGAAGGCGAAAGCGGACCAGCCAAACCTGTTGGAGAAATTGAAGGCGGAGTTATCTCTACAATGCAGGGTATGATAATCAAACTCAACGTAAATGTTGGAGATAAAGTTGAAAAAGGTTCTACAATCTGTGTTATTGAAGCTATGAAGATGGAAAATGACATTCAATCCGAAGTTGACGGTGTTGTTGAGGAAATCTTTATTGAAGAAGGTGACGCAGTAAGTAATGGCGATATTTTAATGGTAATCAAATAGATTACCCAAATTCTTTTTTTTTAATTCTATTTTTTTCAATTCTTTTTTTGTGAGAGTGTTTTTTTATGAAGGATATTTTTGATGAATGTCAATTTGGAGATTTAAAACTTAATAGCCGCATAGTCAGAACAGGTACTTGGGAAACAGAAACAGAAGAAGGCGGATTTTTAACCCCTGCAATATTTGACAGATATGAAAAAATAGCAGGTAGCGGCACAGGTTTAATTGTATCTGAGATATTTGCCCTTGACCATAAAGACAGATTTTTCCCTTATTCAACAAGTTTGAATTACAGAGGTTTTATTAAGGATTATAAGATGGTTACTGATATTGCACACAATCATGATGTTCCAATTTTAGGTCAACTGGCATTTTTCTACTATGATGATGGTGAAAACCAAAAGGTGGAGGCTAATGATATATCTCAGGATGGAATCAGAAAATTGCAGGCAGAAGTAATAATGGCTGCTAAAAAATTCTCATTTGCAGGATTTGACGGAATTCAAATAAATATGGGAAATAATTTTTACTTAGCTCGTTTTATGAACCCTTATTTCAATCAAAGAACCGATAAATATGGGGGAAATACTGAAAATCGTGTTAGAATTTCTGCTGAAATTATCAAGGTCATTAAAAAGACAATGGATATGCATGTAAGCTGCAGAATCAATCCGTGGGATGTTAGAAAAGGCGGAATTACAGCTGATGAAAGTATAGCTATTGCATGTGAACTTGAAAAGGCAGGTGCAGATAGCATCCAGTTAACCGCACGTACAATTTCACAGATTTATGATAAAGGTGTTAAACATCCATTTTTGATATATGTCGATGATTTAATTGATGCTGTTGATATTCCTGTCGTATTGGGAGGATCTTTAAGGGAAATGTCTAAAATCAATGATGTGCTTAATAACTCAAAAGTAGAGTTTGTTTCAATGTCTAAACCTTTTGTAGCACAGGCTGACTTTTTGGCTGACTGGAAAGCTAATGGTGAAGGGGTTGCAATTTGTCAAAGTTGCAATAACTGTTATTCTAAAAAGACTAGTACTTGTTTTAAATATTAAACAAGTATTTTTCTCCTTTTTTTCTTTTTAAGGGATAAAAATCAAAAAATTGTTAAAATTCAAAATTTGGTCCTGTTAAAATTACGATGGGGTAAATTTAATTTGTGTCTCCATTATTTTTTTTAAACATCATTGTAAGCAGGTTATACTTGGTCTTGGTACTGCTAATTTTGAAACCTAATTTAAATTAAATCTGAGTAACATTAAATTGTATTTTTAATTAAAATTTTTAATTTAAATCATTATTAATTTCATATATTGGTGTGGGTTATTTATTTCATCAATCTTTTCCAATCGAAGATATATGAATTTTCAATAATTTGTTTTTTTTAAATGGTTTTGATGTTGGTTTTATATTAAAATAAAATAGCTTAAAAAACATGTGAAACAGCCCTATTGTAAAAATTTCAATAGGGCCGTTAATCACATCAAAGATTTTGTCATACGTTTTCGTTATTTGAAAAATCTTTTTTGTTTAAAAGAATTATCAAATAAAAAGGCATATGTCCCACCCGCCTGCCCTAATAATGAAATAATTTCCATTATAATCGTGTTTTAATCATGGCCTGATTATTTGAAAATACACAGTGTTTCGTCTTTGTTCATGTCATGGTATAGTTCCGCTTTATTTTCATCGAAGTCTATGACTTGTATCATCTGATATACTTCCTCATTTAAATTAGGATTGATGTCCTTTAGGATGTTTTGACGCTCAAATACCATGTCTCTGTTGAATTCTATTTTTTTCTCATTTTCAAACAGTGCACCATAGTATATTTCCGCTTCTACCAAATCCTGGAACATATGGCTTCCAAATGATAATTCTGGCATGTATCCGACTTCGCTATATGATTCCTCTAGAATTGCTGTGAAATGACTTATGTCTGCAAATACTACTGGAATACCTAATTCAGGTGAAGATGTACCGATTCTTCCGGGAACTATTAAAATTGCTGTTTTGTCATTGTTTTTACAGTAGGTATTCACGTCACTTATCACACGGGATATTGAACTTTTTTGAGCATATGGATACTCATAATACTTATGGGGGTCGACATAGCATATGGTGTCTATTTTATTTTTTCGGGACATTCCCATTGAGGATTCTTTAATATGGAAGAAAACATTTTTGTCTTCAGGCATTTCTATTGATTCGTTATTTGTTGATACTTGAAGAGGGCGGCATTGCAGCAGGTTTATGTTAAAGGAATTGTCCTCTCCGATATTAACTGTATATTCAATGTCGACAGGATAGTCATATGCGGTTTCCAATGTGCTTAAAATTTCTTTCATTACCTCAATGAATTCGTGATTTTTTACAATTCCTTCACAGTTTACAAATACAATTTCACGGCGTTGTCCTCTGTCACGAAACATCCTTTCTGCTTCTCTGTCATGCTCAACCAGAACTTTTTTAGCATATCTTGGAATTATCTTCAAACCGTCATCAACGGGGATGTCGTGCTGATTGATATTTTTAAGGTCAATAACATCAAGATAATGCTGGGAATATCTGTGTTTTTCTTTAATATCTTTTGTTAGAGTTACTTCCGGTTTGTCAAGATTGATTATTCTGGGATAATCCTTTTTGGTCCGGTCAACAGCCTTTGTACCGAGACCCATTACAAGTCTTAACATTCCCTTGCTGTTGTCCATGTCTGGAAGCGGAGAATATGGACTGTATGAAAAACCTACTCCTGCGGCGGTAGGGAATAAATAGTCTCCATAATATGATCCTGAAACCCTTTGAACTAAAAGACCCATTTGTTCATCAGTATCGTCCAAATCGTTTAATTTCCGGTATTCCAAAGCTGAAATATTCATGGTACTGGAATATACAATTTTTACAGCTTCTTCAAATGCATCTAAACGTTCTTCAAGACTTCCTCTATTTGCGCAGAATACTGATTCGTATTTACCTGCAAATGCATTTCCGTATCCGTCTTCAAGAAAACTGCTTGAGCGCACAATGATAGGATTCTGTCCGAAATAGTCCAATATGTGTATGAATTCTTTTTTTATTTCATCAGAAAATGTTCCATTTTTAAGAGCATCTTCCAGTTTTTTTCCATATTCATAATAACCTTCGGGTGTTCTCTGTTTTACTCGTAAATCCCAGAGGTCATTAGAAACGATATAAGTGTAAAATAAATCAGAGCCTATATAGAATGAATCATCAGGTTCAAAGCTATTGTTGTATATTTCCGGACAGTTTTTCTCGATTATTTTTCTTGCAAGCAGCATTCCGCAGGATTTACCTCCGACCAATCCGCTTCCCACACGACGGTCATAGATGGTAATGTAGTCTTCAAAGGTAAAATATTCCTTAATCTTGGAAAGCATCCTTTCGTCTTTGGTCATCATCAGCTCACATATTTTGTCGCACTCGTCATCGATATTTTCGCCTTCTTCATACTTCATTCTGACCTGAAGCATGTACCTTTCCCAGCTGTCCAGAATCTGTCCGTTCTGATATTTGTCTGAATCGTTGATAGTCTTATAGTATTTGCTTACTTCCTGGCCGTCCTGAAGGACTTTAACGAAACCGGTTTGAGGGTTGAACTTATGTCCCAAAAACATGGTTTGTGAATATCTGTTCCATACCTTTAAAGGAGAAACATAAAGTTCTTCTGGTGAATTGGAATACACATTCAGGAATAGCTGGGTAGTTTCACGAATTTTTGCTATGGCGTCATATGAATGTCTTCCTCGAATAATAGGGAAATATGCTACGGTATCCAGCTGGAACAGAAATGGGCAGGTAACCTTAAAGAAATTCCCCATCATTAAATCTGTTGACCATACTGCCTGAAGATCACTTAGGCAGTCAAATACATAAAATGCGTCAAATCCTTCCTTTTCTATAATTCTGTGAACTTCTAAGGTAAATGTCTCAAACTGGTTATAGGGATTTACTTTATATATTTTAATCCCGTCACGTTCTATCATGCAAAATTCGGTGTCAGGATTTTCCTGTTCGATTTCAAGCAGTTTAAAGTCTTCTTCTGTCATTTCTATTAATGGAGGATGATTGGCAAACCGAATGTATATTAAGTTTCTGTTATCCTCTTTTGCTTGTCTTACATAAGGATTGACAAAGTATGAAAATTCATTTAAGTTTGTAACGTTCCAAACCACGTTATCTCCTAAACGAATGTTGTCTAAAGCTTCGTCAAGCCCGGGAATCCCTGATTTGATTCTTTCGAATGCTGCCATAATATTGTCTCCTAATATTCATTTGTTTTAATGCTGTTTGCTCACCATCGGCACTCCAGTCAATTGTGAAGCTTCCATAGTCAATGCAACAAGGTCTTCACGTTCAAGATTTTCTATATCGGTATTTCCTGCTTGCTGGGTTAGTGATGTTACTTCCTGAGTCATTGCTTCAATGTAATTTGCGACTTGCTGACCTTTTCTTATAGGATCTAATCTTCTTCTAAGCACTCTGTCCTGTGTTGCAATTCCTTTCGGACAAATGCCCTCAGAACAGGATTGACAGACTTTACATCCTATTGAAATCAATGCTGAAGTTGCGATATATACTGCATCTGCACCTAAAGCTATTGCTTTTGCAACATCTGCTCCGGATCGTAT
The DNA here is from genome assembly GCF_902764455.1 of uncultured Methanobrevibacter sp. Taxonomy (NCBI): domain Archaea; kingdom Methanobacteriati; phylum Methanobacteriota; class Methanobacteria; order Methanobacteriales; family Methanobacteriaceae; genus Methanobrevibacter; species uncultured Methanobrevibacter sp. The sequence goes on along the minus strand of NZ_CACWVY010000002.1, from coordinate 42,797 downwards.
TCCTCCAGCTGCTACAAGGCTCACTTCACTTCTTAAATTAATGTCTTTAAGTGCATCATCAGCTTTAACTATAGCTTCTATTGTTGGAATACCTGCATGTTCTGTAACTACTTCGGGTCCTGCACCGGTTCCGCCCTGCATGCCGTCAACTACAATAATATCAGCACCTGCCTTTGCTGCAATCTTTACGTCCTGCTCTACTCTGCCTGATGCGAATTTTACGATAATAGGTATTTTCCAGTCAGTAATTTCTCTTAACTGATTGATTTTCATACCCAAGTCTTCAGGTCCGACAATATCCATGTGTCTTGCAGGACTTAATGCGGAGGTTCCTTCTGGGATATTTCTTACTTTAGCTACTTCTGCTGTTACTTTATGGGCAAGCAAATGTCCTCCCATACCTGATTTTGCACCTTGACCTATCTTTATTTCAACTGCTTCTGCATTATTCAGGTAGCTTGCTGAAACTCCAAAACGGCCTGATGCATATTGTGCAATTAATTTATCAGCATAATGTCTTTCTTCTGGAAGCATTCCTCCTTCACCGGTATTGGCAATTGATCCAACTTTGCTGCTTCCAATAGCTAATGCTATTTTAGCTTCTTTACTTAATGCACCAAAAGACATTGCTCCAATCATAATTGGAGTGTCTATTTCAATAGGATTTTCAGCAAATCTGTCTCCAAGAACGACGGATGTTTTACATGTTTCTCTGTAGGAATCAATCGGAGGTCTTGAAACCTGGGCGGGCAATATGCTTAAATCATCAAATGTTGGGATTTTCCGGGTTAATCCACAACCTCTCACTTTATATGATCCTGTCTGGCTTTTACGTTTGATTTCAACCATTGTTGAATTTGACCAGACTCCTCTTCCTTCATCAACAAGGGGTCTTACGTATATTGCATGTGTCGGACACATTTCTTCACAGATTTTACATCCAACACAATTTTCCTGACGAATCGGTAATGGTTCGTCATTGATTACTTCATATACGTTGTGGGGGCAATTTGAATAGCAGCTGTAACAGTTTTTACATGCTGATTTTTTCGGATTGTCACACAGATACCAGCAGCAGCCAGGTCTATTATTGCTCTGTCTGCATATTTCGATTTTTCTCTCAACAGTAAATGACATCTAATTTGCCTCCTCTTTAATATTTTTCAATGGCTTGAATACCGGACAGACTGAATATTTTGTTCCTCCGGATTTGATGATATCATCAATGGCATTTGTTAGCTTTGCATAAGGTTTCCAAGCTAAATGATCTTCTTTATCAACAATGACTGCTTCAGTAATAATTCCATTTGCCAATAAGTAATCCAGCAATGTTGTAACGATTGAACCGTCTTGACCCTGACTGTGTTTTATGGATTTCACTGTCAATACTTTTATGTAGTCTCCGATTACTTTTGTGTTGTCATTTCGTAAATTTTCAGGTATAAAAGTTCTTGGACAAACCGCAAAGCATAGGTGGCAGTCCTCTAGGCATTCACCTCTCATTATCGGTTTTGTATCGTCAATTGTAATTAGGTTATCCGGACATGCATATTCGCATGCTCCGCACAGAACACATGCACCAACATCAATAACGTTTGATTTTAAATCTAAGAATTGGGATTCTGAGATTTCTTTTGCAATTTCATCATCTGATTTATTCCTTTGATATAGTACAGGCCTAGCCAAAAATTCTCTTTTTTCAATTTCTTCCATATTTTTGCTTATTTTTGTTTCTGCAATTCTGTTTAGTAATTCGAATTGTGTTTCATTAAGCTCTTTTGCTTCAATGAACTTTTGTTCTAATGCTCCGTTAACTATTTCTTCGCCTTTTTCGGTTCTGATAATTAATGTAGACCATCCTTCCTCTGATCCAATAGAACCTATTGAGATATCTGATGTCTCTGATGTCAGTTCAACACATATGCTGCAATTCTTTCTGATTACTCTTTTAGCTACTGATAAAGGTATTTTTACTGTTTCCTTTGTTTTCAATAATAAGAATATATAACCTTTTTCTATCTGGAATTTTTCTATGTCGTCCATTTTCAAATCGTATTCTTCCAGGAGGTTTTCAAAGTATTTGTATGAAAAGTTCTCCATACAGAATAAGCCCAGTTTAACATCAATAGGGCTATCGGTATAATGTTGCAGTTTGGATGCTGCCATAATTTCACATGGTGTTCCAACCATAGCTATTCTATTGTCGCTCATTTTTTTAGCTCCTATTGTATATTAACGATTTTTTTAAAATTTGTATAATCTTTGTCGCTTAATTCAAAACCGTATTTTGTCAGAATTTCTTTTAGTTCATTTTGATCTTCAGCGGTGATTTTTTCCATGGTGGCATTTTTGCCTAGGCTTTTCACGTCTCCGAGAACATAAATGCTACCTCTCATGATTGATTCGCCTGCATCATCGGTAACATCGCCGAGTATTATGAGTCTGCCGCCCATCATTAACAGTCCTGTCATATATCCGCTGTTTCCTCCAATTATTACGGTTCCTCCTTTCATTATTTCTCCGGTTCTTGAACCTGTATTTCCTTTTACAATAACGGTTCCACCATAGATTCCCTGTCCTGCACCGTCACCTGCGGTACCTTCAATAATCAGTTCTCCTTTGGTCATATTGTCTCCAGCAAACCAACCGGCATTTCCGTCGATGTGTATTTTTGGTCCGTTGACCATAGTCCCAACAAAATAACCTGCAGATCCGTTTATTTTTATTTCAACATCTTCACTTAGGCCTGCACAGATATTGTGCATTGATTCTGGATTATTAATAAGGAGTGTATCATGATTTGTAGCCTGTTGTTTTATGGTACGGTTTAATTCTTTCTCGTCCATGTCCTTTGCATTTATAACATATTCTTTCATAGACAAAACCTCTTATTAGATTGTGTATGCTCTTGTTTCTCCTGGAGCAATTTGTTCAATTTTATCAGAATCTGTTACGTTATGCAATGCCATTTCCTCTGAAGCTATTGCAAAGATTTCATCAGTTTCCACCATTACTCCTGGTCTGAGACCGAGTTTGTCCTTTGCAATGCCTATTCCATTAGGTGTTCCTACCAATATTGAAAATGGTCCGTCCAAATCAATCACTGCCTGATCTAAGGCTTCTTCTAATTTATATCCTTGATTGAGTTTGTCAGCCATGTAATGAACAATGCATTCGGTATCGTTGAATGATTCAAATTTATGTCCTTTTCTTTCTAGAGGATCTCTTATTTTCCAGTAATTGGTGATTTGTCCGTTGTGCACTACGGTTATATCAGGTATGATGTAGCTTTGATATGGGTGTGCATGATAGCGGTCCACACCACTTTCTGTTGCAAAACGGGTATGTCCTATTCCATGGGTTCCCATCCTGCTTTTGACATCAAATCTCTCTGCAATGTCTTTTACTTTTCCAACGTCCTTTATCATTTCAAATGAATGTGACCCGTTGATGACCCGTACATTTTCCAGTTCGTCAATTTCTCTTATGCAGGGTTTTAAACGGGAATATTCGTTCAGTGATATTTTGCATTTGTATACGTCTGAGTCTCCTACGGATTCAATTAACTGTTCTTCGAATATTGGACTTATTTGATTTAATAATGATTTTAAATTATCTAATGCTCCTCTTTTTCTTTGTACTTCAATGTTTAATTGATAATAATTATCAGGAAAATCTAAACTGCCGTAGATTGCATAACCTGCTGAATCAGGACCTCTGTGTTGTAGGGATTCAAGCATTGATGTTAATGCTTCTCCTACGGGGTAAGTTTTCTTATCTTTGTATATTACACCTGCTATTCCACACATTCTTCTACCTCCAAGATAATCGGTGAATACACGTATTTTAAGTTAATCTTATTTTAAACGGATATTTTTATCATATGCCTTAAAATTAATATCCAAAAATTCTCATATGCCTTTTAAAATAATAATCATAAAATACTTTTTCATATGCCTTTAAACGTTAACTCTCTGAAATTACCATATGCCTTAAAATAATAATTCTGAAATTCAACTGCCAAATTTGAGCGTATTTATCATTTCTTGTTTATTACCTCCAAAAAATTTAGAATTAATTGGTAGTCAAAAATTTGACTCCAATAATGAATATTTACACGTTTAGGTATTCGTCCCTTTCATAATCGAATACTTGTATTCTATAAGCATCCCATTCAGCTCTTTTGATGTTGTAGAATTGATTAAATACTTTTTCTCCAAGAGCATTTTTAACAACTTCGTCTTCTTCGAGTGAGTGATATGCTTCCCATAAACTTGTTGGTAAACTGCTGATTCCTTTTTCTGCAATCTCATCTTCAGTGAATGCGAATAGGTTTTCTTCTGTTGGTTCACCTGGGTCAATTTTATTGTTCATACCGTCTAAACCTGCTTCAAGCAATACTGCGAATGCTAAGTATGGGTTACATGATGGGTCAGCAGATCTGCATTCAATTCTTGTACCTAATCCACGGGATGCAGGAATTCTTAATAATGTTGACCTGTTTTTAAAACCGTAAGCAATGTAACATGGTGCTTCGTAACCAGGCACTAAACGTTTATATGAGTTGACGGTAGGAGATAAGATTGATGATAATGCCGGTGCATGTTTTAGCAATCCTCCAATGAAGTATAATGCTTCCTGTGATATTTGAGTTTCAGTATCAGGATCATAGAAAATATTTTTCCCGTCTTTAAAAAGACTTTGATTACAGTGCATTCCACTACCGTTGATTCCCATAAATGGTTTTGGCATGAATGTTGCTTTAAATCCTAATTTGTTTACTAATGCTTTAACAGCTTCTTTGAATGTTATTACTGCATCAGCTGTTTTTAAAGCGTCTGCATATTTAAAATCAACTTCGTGCTGTCCTGCTGCTACTTCGTGGTGACTTACTTCTACATTGAAATCTAGTTTTTCTAATCCCAGTACGATTTCTCTTCTGATATCTGTACCTTGGTCTAGAGGTTCCACATCAAAGTATTCGGCTTCATCAGCAGGGATGTAGTTTCCGTTTTCATCTTCTTTTATAATGAAGAATTCCGGTTCAGGACCCATATTAAACTGGTATCCTTTTTTTTCTGCAATCTGTAATGATTTTTTGAGTACGCCTCTTGGATCTCCGTCATACGGTTTTCCTTCTGTGGTGAAAATATCACATATGAATCTGCTTGTACCTTTTGATTCAGGCCTCCAAGGGATAGTTGAGAATGTATCAATATCCGGTTTTGCAAGTAAATCACTGTCGTTGATTGAAGCTAATCCTGCTACTGATGATCCGTCAAATAATAATCCGTCTTTTACTATATCTTCAACATCATTAGCTTTTTTAAGAGGTACTGCCATGCTTTTAGGCAGTCCATGTATGTCTGAAAATTCTAGTTTTAAGAATTTTATGTCATTTACTTCAATTGTTTTGATTATTTGGTCTAATTTGTTATCTTTTGCTGACATTTTTTCACTTCATTTTTAGAGTCTATTTTCCATTTTCTTGAAAATATGGGAAGTGGAAAACCCTTTTTGACTTAATGAATTTAATTAAATACATAGTCGGAAGGAAACTTCCTTCCGACTAATATTCTATTTTTAGTGATATATAAATGTTTTGAAAAACTAAAATTAGGAAATAAAATTAATATTTTCTTTTAGATTTTTGTCTTATAGGGTATTATTGAAACTTAAAATCGCTTAAACTAGTATTGTTTAATCATATTTATAAACAAAATCTGTTTAAAAGACTTTAAATGAAAATATTGATCTAATGGTGAAATAATGGTAAGTGTGTTCTTTAATAAAACTGATAAGTATGAACTTGTAAATGAATGTGCTAAAGAAATAGATTATTTAATTCTGATGAAACAAACAATGTCATACTAATGGAAATATTATGCGGAATTGGGTTTAAACTATCAAATTGACAGTATAAACTACTCAATATTACTATTAAATGTAGGTAAGTTACATTTTTGAACTGAAAAAGAATAATAGGTATTTGCAGAAAAAATAATTTGATGTGGAAAAATTAAATTTATTTGCTCCTTTTTCTTGGAGATGGAAGTTCTTCATACATTGCTTCCACCAACTCTTTTAAAAACGCTTTGTTTTCTACATCATCCACAAGCAGCATCTCCTTTGCACCTTCATATGGCAATTCCATATTTGCATCAGGCATCATTTCTCTTGCTACTTTAACAGGTTTTAAAAGAAAACGGTCGTTGTAAATTCCGCCAATGATTTTTTTTGTGGTAGTATAAGATGTATTCTCCCATCATTGCTCGGTAGGTTATTTCATCTAAATCGGATAACTGTTCCAGTATATAGTCTAGATATTCTTTACTTGAAGCCATGTTGGATCTCCAGAGTCTTAATTATTTTTGTGATATGTCAGCAATATTTCATTAAATTTTTTGTTTTCCTGTTTTTCAATTTGTTTGTATTGTGATTGGTGTTTGGCATCATTGTAGTTATACTCTCCGTCATGATTTAATTGATAAATTTTTTGCGTTTTGTATATCTCATAGGATTTGTCCAATGTATCGTAGAATGCATCTTCATCAATTTTACTTGGAGGAGTATTTTTGATTAATTTTTCAATGTCATTGTCAATTTTCTCGCCGGGCCATGTAATTTCATAGATTTCTTTGCCACTTGCAAAATATGCATGTGACCAGTTTCCATGGTGGATTTTACTGTACTGATAGAAATGCCTCACAGGATGGTTGTCTATTGACAAATCCTCACTTGAATCCTGTTCTTCCGCCCAAAGGCCGATTGCATTAACTACATTATCACTGACGCATCGGATTGAAAAATCATTGTCTAATCTGTACATATCGTTTTTAAGCTCTCCGCCCTGATATTTGGAAGGAATCTCAAAATCAACTCCGTTGACTGTAACATTTGAGCTTGCAAAAACGCAGCCTAATAGCAGCAATGTTAATGTTAATGCAAGTAAAAATTTTTTCATATTTATCTATTGTTTTTTGATAATTAAAAAACTTTTTATACACAACTTACAAATATATTATTATGGCAAAGGATGATAGAAGCAGTGTCAATCCATTTACTGGAAAGTCACATTTTGATATTGTCAATGATGATAAATTTCTTCAGGAGTCTTATAATGAATATTACGCCATGATTAATCAGGCGCAACTTCTGGATAATACTCCAAATGGTCAGATTGTTAGAAACGTTGCCATCAATTTGATTCAGGCTGTTGAAAATTATTTGGCTCAAATTGGAAGAAGTGATTATACGGCAGATTATTATGATTGGGATTTCCATCTGGTAGCAGACAATACTGTAAATGCGTTTTGCATGCCTGGTGGAAAAATAGTAATGTTTTCAGGAATTCTTTCAGTTGCAAATACTGAAGAAAAGGTTGCATTTATTTTAGGCCATGAAATGGCTCATGCACTTCTTGACCACTCTAGAACCAGGCTCAGTGCTCAAAATGCTCAAAATGCAATCACTTCTGCTGCCTGGATTGGAAGCTTTGCACTGGACCTTGTCGGTTTGGGAGGAATGGGAGACCTTACAAGAGCTGCAACCAATGTTGCAAGTGTTGGTTCTCAATTTCTTTTGATGAATCCTTGGGGAAGAGATCAGGAACTCGAGGCAGATAAACTGGGTATGATGATAATTCACTGGGCAGGTTATGACATATCTTCAATTCCTGCATTTTGGCAGTCCATGGCAGGAGGAAATCCTAATAACCATGATTTTTTCTCAACACATCCTGCAGATTCAAAAAGGATAGCTGTAATGAATGAACTTATTGATGAAATTGAAAATCAGAAAGATTTTTATTCTGCTCCTGTTCTGGGGGATGTTCCAAAACCTAAAGAAGAATATAAGTCTTCCCATATGGTTGGGGAAAATATTGTGAAGTATTGTGAGAATTGCGGTAATCAGGAAGATATTGATGCTAAATTCTGTACTAATTGTGGAGCTCAATTTGTTGATGAGTTGAAATGTTTGAAATGTGGCGCTTCTATTGAAAAAGGCGATAAATTTTGTACAAATTGTGGAAATAAACTTTAAGGAGGAACAATATGATTGATGAAGAAGTTATACATCACGTTAATAAATCATCTTATAGGGTTAAAGTATTAAAATCTCTGAATGATGAGCCAAAAATACCGAAAAATGTTGCCGCTGACTGTGGCATATTACAAAACCACATATCTACTGTCTTGGCTGAATTATGGGATTTGGGTTTAATAGTATGTATTAATCCTGATGCTAAAAAAGGTCGTGTATACAGGCTTTCTGAAGAAGGCGAAGAGATAATAGACAAGCTGGTTTAAATCTTTTTTTTATTCTTTAATTTTTTTTCTCAAAACAGAAAAGTTTATATACACCCTCAAGTTAATATATTGTGTGTAAGTTATTAACAACTTATTAACCACATGACTGGAGGATGAAATAATGGAAAAAGAAAGACCATTTGATGAAAAATTGGATTTGATTTTCTTAATCGACAGAAGTGGATCCATGTATAACTCTGTAGAAGACACAATCGGCGGGTTTAACTCTTTTATTGAAAAGGAAAGGGCAAAAAAATTAGATACAAAAGTAACTGTTGTTCTTTTTGACGATGAATATGAAGTTTTATACAAAAGAAAAACTATTGATGAAGTTGAAAAACTCACAAGTGATGAATACTATGTCAGAGGTACAACTGCTCTTCTGGATGCAATCGGTAAAACAATAACTTCTCTAGATAGGGAGATTGAAAATAAGGCGTTATTTGTAATAATGACTGATGGAAAAGAAAATGCTTCAATTGAATTTTCAAAATCCCAAATTAAGAACATGATTAACAATCATAAATGGGAATTCCTGTTTATTGGTGCTGACATTGACTCCTACTCAGAAGCAAATGGAATAGGCATTAGAAAATCAAGAGCTGCACATTACAAAAAAACTAAAAATGGTGTAAATGACTTATTCTCTTCAGTTGAAAATGCATCCCTGTATATGAGATCAGATAGAAGTTTGGATGATGGGGAATGGAAAAAAGATTTAAAAAAATATGATTAATTTTCATATTCGCTTAAATCTTTAATGTCTGATGTCTTGAAGGCTCTTTTTCGCCTCATACAACTTTCACAAACACCACAATGTTTGTCATTTCCTTTATAACAGGAATAACTCAATTCCATTGGAGCACCAACCTCAACTCCTAACTTTACTATTTCCTCTTTATCTAAATCAATGGCTGGTGCTTCAATTTTAATATTGTCTGGTGAACCAACACCAATCAATTCATTGAATTTTTCCAGATACTTTTTTGAATTGTCCGGAAATGTTGCAGCTTCTTCTGCATCCCATCCGACAATTATGATTTCTGCACCTATGCTTTCAGCATATGACAGGGCAATTGAAGTAAAAACAGTGTTTCTTGCAGGAACCCAGACACTGCTTGCACTTTCACTGCTTTTTTCAACATCGTCCAAATCATCCAGAGATACTTCGGGTATTTCTTCTGAGGTATTGAGGCTTGATGTGCTTATTTTTGAAAGCCAGTCCAGATTTATGACTTCATGTGTCCAATTCATTTTTTCACATATCTTTTTTGCAGCTTCCAATTCTCTTTTAAATGCTTTTTGACCATAATTGAATGTTATTGCATGAATTTCATAGTCTTCTGCATAAACGCTTGTTGCAACAGTACAGTCAAGACCTCCTGAAAGTACGGCAATTGCTTTTTTCATTCTATCATCTCTTTAACTTTTCTTAATGGGATTTCACTGTCTTCTGCAATTCTTTTTAAATCTTCATATTCTGGTCTTTTTGAGATTATCTCTCCGTTAATGTAAGCTATTTTAAATGTAACTTCATAATCGTTGCCGTTAATGTTGAATGTTTCTTTAACAAATTCTCTTTTGGCAACTCCTCTGTGCAGATTTGGAGATATTCTGATTCCCAGACTTCCGGTTTCAATAAATATGGCTTCAACCAGTTTTTCTCTATTTTTCCTTGCTGAAATCACTTTTAAAAGGCTTCCCTGACGATTTTTCTTCATAATTATTGGAGTGATGGAAACGTCACTTGCTCCAAGACTCATAAGCTTGTCAAACAAATAACCGATTTCCTCTCCGGTCAAATGGTCGATATTGGTTTCAATAACATCAATCTTATCACTTTCGGTAATATCTGATGTTTCAATGACTCTTAAAACGTTCGGATGGTCAAAGTCTTTTTTGCCCGCTCCATATGCTACCTTTTCAGGCTTTACAAGGGGAATGAATTCCTTGATTTCGTCACAAATTTCTGCATAGATTGCCGAACCTGTAGGTGTTGCAAGTTCACTGGCAACAGGTCCTCCAACAATTTTTGCATCTTTTAGAATTTCAACAACGGCAGGTGCCGGAACAGGAATTATTCCATGAGCTGTTTTGACTCTTCCACCTCCAACAGCAATCGGAAGGCCGATTATTTTTTGTTTGTCCAAATTGAGTGAATAGTATGCATATATTGACCCGACTACATCTGCAACTGCATCACTTGCTCCAACTTCATGAAAATGAACTTCACTTAGGTCTTTACCATGCACTTTTGCTTCAGCTTTTGCAATTCTTTCAAATACTTTAACGGAAGTCTTTTTAACTTTTTCATCCAAATCCAAATTTTCAATCTTTTTGATAAATTCAGGATAATTAATTGGAGGTTTTGTTTCAAGCATTTCAACATGGCAGTATGTTGAGCTGATTCCATGTTTAAGCACTTTTTCAAATTTCACTTCCACTTCTCCAAATTCATGGGCCGATTTTTCCATGATTTGCTTAAGTTTTTCACAGTCGGCGCCTAAATCTGCAAAAGCACCAATAATCATATTTCCAGCTATTCCGCTAGATTGCGGGTCAATAATAATTGTCATAAAATAGTTCCTTTTCCATTCAGTTAATATAAAATTTAAATTAAATAATTAATATATTATATGTATTAATGATAGTTTGGTCATTGTTATGGAAAGTAAAAAAATTGAGATTATAGAAAAGGATTATGGAATGTGCATTAACAATTCGAATCATTTTTTGGCCTTCAGTGATTTTACTGTAAGTGACGGCATTGATATTGTGGAAAATATAAATGTTCTAAAGGCAAAAGATGATTTTGAAGCTACTGCAAAAAGGGCCGAGGCATTTAACCAATCTCAGGGAGCATATATTGCACAGGCAACAGATTCCATAAATTACTTTGTAAATTCCTATGGTGATTTGACTATTTTTACATTTCTTTCAAATGATGTTGTAATTGAAGAGTTTACAGACAGTCTTAAGGTTGCAAACTCTCCAAAGGGATTTGTGGATGCAAAAATCAATATAAGTCATGTGGTTTACATAGACAAGCTATTGTCTCCAAAGAATTTGCTTAAGCTGTTTAAAGTCATAACAAATATCAAGGCAAAGGTTCTCTCCAACATTGCGCTGCCGTTTCATATTCAGAATATATTGAACTGTGATGATTTTCTTGCAGTATTATCAAATGTTAATGTTAATGATGAAAGTCTGGACATTAACAATGCCGAATTTGATGAATTTGACTATGAAGAGTTAAAAATACAAATCGAAGAGGCTGTCGAAATAAGTATTGAGGATGCATTTGAGAGAATGGATTTGACTTTTGGAATTTTGGATTATTTTGTTTCTGAAGGAATCCTGATTGGGGATTTGGTGGAGGCTGGAGTGGAACTTCTTGAAGATGTCGAAGTAACGCCTGAACTGGAAAGTAAGCTTGAAACCCAAATTCTAAAATCTTTAAGTGACATCAATGTTATTGCACTTTTGGTAGCGGCATTAAGAACAGAACATGATCTTGCAGGCAATCGCATCAGGGAAGTGGACATGGGTAATGATTCTGGAAGTTTATACTTTCGCAAAGTTTTGGGGCTTGCCGTTGCAAATCAGATTGCCGGAACTAAAGCTGCCTTTAACTTTAAAAGATATGATGAAGCTAAACCTGGAATAATTTATGGACTTCCTCCAATTCTGGATGATGTTTTTGCAGGTCTGATTGCAGGATGTGTGTCAAAAATATTTGAGTGATAATTATGGAAAATGACGATTATTTTGAAGATGAGGAATTCTCACCGGTAAGGTCTCTTTTAGGACTTTTAACATTCTCAACAATTCTTCCGATTAATGTATTTACATCTATTGAATATATGACCAAACTCACATGGTGCTGGCCGTTTTTACATATATTTGTCGGGATTCTGGCGGCTATTTGCGGATATGTCTCTCTTGATTTGCTGCATCTGAATTCATTTTTCACTGCAGTCATTGTTTATGCATTTTTAATGCTTATCACAGGATATAATCATCTTGACGGTGTAATGGACATGGCCGATGGGGTTATGGTTCATGGAACTCCTGAAAAGAAAATCCGAGTCATGAAGGATTCTTCTGTAGGGTCAGGTGGTGTTGCCACATTATTTTTAGTAGCCAGCCTGACAATTGCAGGTCTTTATAACATTTTGGATTATCATTTCATTTTTGGAATAATAATCTGTGAAATGTCTGCTAAAACATCTTTGCTTACAACTGCACTTCTTTCAAAACCTCTGACTCCTGGAATAGGCAGTTATTTTATAAATGAAACCAATGCTGTCAATTATTTTGCATCAACAGCAGTTATTTTGGTTATTGCATTTCTTCTGGGCAGTTATGTAGGTTTGGCAGGTGTTGTGGGTGCCATGATTTCAGGTGTAATAATTGCCGCCATTGCAAGGAGAAATTTTGTTCTGGCGAACGGTGATGTGCTTGGAATGAGTAATGAAGTTGGCCGTCTGTTTTCATTATTGTTCATGGCAGTCATGTTATTCTACTTTTAAAGCAATTTTACAACTCTAAATCAATATTGAAGTTTTAAAAAGCATTAATTTAAATAATATGATGTTTAAAAGTAGTATTGATGAGATTTACCACTCTCCAAACTCAATTAACATATTTTCATTAATTTTCAATTATCATTTCATTTGATTGAATTTGCCTCCCCAAATTTGATTTCAGTGGTAATCTCATCTTTTTTAGAAATTATTATATATTTTCATGCTTAATCTATTAATGATATTATGAATGTTAATGTTTTAAGATTGGACCACAGATTAAAAAGGGATACTCGTATAACAACTCATGTATGTTTGACCGCACGTGCATTTGGAGCAAGCAAAATTTACCTTGCAGGAGAAAGAGACAATAAGCTTATGGAAAATGTAAGGGATACTGCTTCAAGATTCGGCGGAAACTTTGAAATAGAATACACAGAAAGCTACATGGGTGTTATTAATAAATGGAAAGCTGATGGCGGAAAAGTAGTTCACCTGACAATGTATGGTTCACAGGCTCATGAAGTTGCTCCTGAAATTCGTGAAGACGGTTCTGATATTTTAATAGTTGTTGGTGGAGCCAAAGTTCCTGGAAAAGTCTATAAAGCAGCTGACTGGAATGTATCTGTAACAACACAGCCTCACTCTGAAGTGTCATCTTTGGCAGTTTTCCAGCACCTTCTGATGGACGGCAAGGAATTTGAACTGGAATTTGAAAATCCTGTTTTGGAAGTCATTCCTACTGCTCATGGAAAAAACGTTAATATCCACAATGAAAATCGTTAGGATATGAAGTCATCCAGTCTTTTGATGGCTTTCAATTTTTCTTCTTTTTTTATACGTGCCTGGTCAAGAGCATCTCTTATAGTTTCGATTGAATTGTCATAGACTTCTCTGTCGACAGGATATGGAAAACCGTCCTTTCCTCCATGTGTAAAACTGTATTTTACAGGATCCTTCCAGCTTGCAGGCTCTCCGTAGACAAGGTCAGATATTAATGCAAGTGCTCTTATTTTTTTAGGCCCAATTCCCTGAAGCAGTATAAGCTCTTCATAGTTTTCAGGCTGTATTTCCCATGCTTTTGTTAAAACTTCAAATTCCTTATCGGAAATGTCCATGTCCAAAACGGGGTGATGTGCAGGCATGGTAAAATCTTCCAGCAATGACTGATTGTCTTTTCTTTTGAAATATTGTCTTAAATGATTGGGATTGTCATTAATTAAATCCACACTTATCTTTTGAGCCTCTTTGCTTTCTTCGGAAGGCATATTCAATGTTTGAGGAGTCATTTGGTCACATGAAATTCCGCTGTGAGGGTCATTTAGCAGATCTTCAACTTCACTTCCAAGCCAGTGATACCTTCGGGCATACTTGTTTTCTGTGTTTAGGCCCTGCTGGACGACAGCCCAGTCTCCCTTTTCTGTAACAAAAAAATTATGCTGATATAAAGTGTATCCATCCTGAATACAGGAATTATCGATTTTTGCAGACAGTTTGCTTGTCTCAACCAGCTTTTCGGTTGTTTTTGTCTTTAGGTTGAACACTTCTCCTGCATGCTCAATACCTTGCGGTGTTTTTCTGGATTTGGCACCTTTTCCTCCGGTTAAATAAATTCCATGCTCTTCTGGGTCAAGTGATGCTTTCAGCGCTCCAAGTGTGGTTGTTGTGGTTCCGGAAGAATGCCAGTCAAAACCTAAAACGCAGGAAAATGCCTGAAACCAGTAAGGATTGGAAATACGATTTAAAAATTCGGATATGCTGTACTCTTCAATGATAACTGAAGCTAGCGCTCCTGACAGGTCTACCATTCTTGTAAACAACCATTTTGGAGGATGTCCTCCATGTAGTGGTAAATTGACTGCGCCTCTTCTTTGCATGAAATATAATATATTTTTTATAAATAATAGCATTTTGCCGAGAGCATCTGACAAGTATTATTCGGTTGTCAATTTAAACAGTTTTTATCTATAGGTGTAAGAATGCTTCTTAATCATTTGGCTTTTTGGAACTTAATTATAATTTGAACAGCATAATCTTGATTGATATTAAGTTTTATCAGATAATCATAATTTTTTTTCTTTTTTAAACTTTAAGCACTATCAAGTGATTTTGCAAATAATATTTCAGTTAATGCCTTTTTGGCGAATTCAGTGAAAGATATATGGGTTCAATTTCTAAATTCTAAAATTAAATTAAACTATATAAATTATTTCAAATAATATAAAATTAATATGATTAAAATGAATTCATTTAATTTAGCTAAAAGAATATCTTTTGCAGGGTTATTGTTATTGATTTTATTTATTTCACTCAGTTCTATTCATGCAGGTGATGTAAATGAAACCATATTGAATTCTAATGATGATTCTACCTTTTTTATTAAAGATGATGCTCTATTGAAAATTGATGGAGAATCTGTAATTAATGATGGTGCAGAGGAGCAAAAAAACCGGACAGAATTGACATCACCAACATCCAAGACATATTATGGTGGAAATTATGAGGTAACTCTAATTGATTCAAACACTGGTGAATCCTTGGCTAATAAAACAGTTACTTTCTCAATAAATAATGTAGAATATTCTGTAAATACTAGTTCCAATGGTGTTGCAAGTGTTAATCTGAAATTGAATCCTGGAAGTTATCTTGCAACTGCCTATTTTGCAGGTGATGACAATTTCAATGCCAGCAATAACCTGTCAGGTCAGGTTAAGCTATTAAATACCATCACGGCAAAGGATGTTACAAAATATTATAAGGGAAGTAAAAATTATCAGGCAACATATCTGGACTCAAATGGGAAAGCATTAAAGAATAAAAATGTTGCAATAACGGTCAACGGGAAAAAATACACCCGAAAAACCGATGCCAACGGTGTTGCAAGCCTTGCAATAAATCTTAAACCTGGCACATATAAGGTAACCGCAACTAATCCTGTCACTGGCGAGCAGTTAACAACTACTTTTAAAATTTTAACAACCGTCAGTGCTTCTGATCTTAAAAAGGTAAGGGGAGACAGCAAAAGCTTTGTTGTGAAATTTTTGAAAAGCAACGGAAAGGCATTGGTCAAAAAGCAGGTTAAAGTCAAAATCAATTCCAAAGTATATTACTACAAAACAAATCAATACGGCAAGATAAAATTGTCTTTCAATGCCTTTAAAAAAGGAACATATGCTGTGACTTCATATAATAATGACGGGTTGTCACAGACCAGTACCGTTAAGATTTATAATATTGCAACCACTAAATTGTCTGTTAATGTTCCTGATGATTATATTATACTTCCAAATGGCAGTAAAAATGTTAAAATCAAGTTCTCAACCAGTTTGGGTGGAGATTCCAATGTCGGAAAGTCCATAAGAATCAAAATCAATGAAAAAACATATTACAGGAGCACTGATAGTAAAGGTGTTGTTAATTTTAACTTGCCTGTAACTGAGGGCATTTTCGCTGTTGATTACTGGTATGTGGGAGATAAATTTTTCAAGCCGGTTAAAATGACAACTTCCGTTACTGTACTTAAAACCAATGACACTCAACTGAGTGTCAAAGGGCTGAAATCTTTCGGTTATGGTGCAGGCAGCTTATTTAAGGTTATTTTCAAGGCAGGCAATGTTCCTTTGGCCAAAAAGACTGTGTCTTTTAATGTTGCAAATCAGACTTACTTGGCAACAACGGATAATGGAGGAATTGCTTCAATTCCAATTAATTTGGATATCGGCAATTATACTGTTAATTTTACTGCTCCTGCAGATTCCATTGTGAAGGCAGCTTCAGGATCATGTGATATTGATGTTTTTAAAAGAAGCAATCCTAAACTTACATGGGAATGTGGTGGTGTATATAATAATGATTTACAATCATTTGGAGTGTTACTGGTCAATTCTGATGGAACGCCTGTTTCAGGTGGGAAAATAATATGGACAGTAGGTAGTAAAACCTACAATGTCAAAACCTCATCAGATGGATATGCTGCCATAAAAACCAAGGTGCCTTCAGGTAAATACGAGATTTCAGTCAGTTTTATTGGAAGCAATGATTATCTTCCGGTTTCAATATCTAAAAATATCAATGTCAAATCTTCCAAATATGGCGGCGGACTTAATGTGAAAGATGAAGGATATTATTCAAATGAATATCTCCAGCCATCAAGTCATTGTCAGGTTAATGCCCCTAAAATTAAATCCTTGGTTAAATCATTGACTAGTGGTTTAACAAGTGATATGGATAAGGCTAAGGCAATTTTCAACTATGTAAGGGATAATGTTAGATATAGTTATTATTATGACACCAAACATGGTGCAACAGGCACATTAAATGCTAAAAGAGGTAATTGTGTTGACCAGTCTCATTTATTGATTTCAATGTATAGGACAGCTGGTTTGAAGGCCAGATACGTTCATGGAACATGCTTCTTTGGCCAGCATTGGTATGGTCATGTCTGGACTCAGGTTTTAATTGGTACAACATGGTTTGCCGGTGATCCGATTAGCTATGGAAATTCCTTGGGTAAAATTAAAAATTGGAATACTCATACATACGGATTGCACAGCAGATATGTAAGTCTTCCATTTTAATTTTATTTTTTTAAATTACATCTATTTTTTACACTAATGTTGCTATTAAACAAAACTTTAATAAATGATGGTTACTAAAATTATTAGTGTTATATTTCTTAACAAATTATTTAATCAAAATTATAAAGGAGCTATTATTATGGCTATAGATAACGGAGATTTTGTAAGAGTAAACTTTACTGGTAAAATAAAAGAAACTGAAGACGTATTTGATACTACTTATGATGAAATTGCACAGGAAACAGGTATTTTTGATGAAAATAAAACTTACAAACCAATTCCAATTGTTGTTGGTGGAAACCATTTATTACCTGCAATCGAAGAAGCAATCATTGGTTTAGAAGAAGGAGACACCAAACACATTGAAGTTGATTCTGACAGTGCATTTGGACCAAGGGATCCTAAATTAATTCAATTAGTCCCTATGAAAGAATTCAAAAAACAAGGCATGACTCCTGTTCCTGGTATGAGAATTCAATCTGAAGGAACATCTGGTAAAATCTTAACTGTCAATGGTGGAAGAGTAAAAGTGGACTTCAACCACGAATTAGCAGGAAAAGACTTAGTTTACGATGTTGAAGTTACTGAAATCATTTCTGATGAAGAAGAAAAAATCAAAAGTATGATTGAGTTACACTACTCCAATCCTAATGTTGATATTGATAAAACTGAAATTAACATCGTTGATGGTGTTGCAAACATCAAATTAGATGAAATGGCTAAATTCGACCAACAATCTTACATGGACGTTACCTTTGCAAGATTCAGAATAGCTAAAGACATCTGGGATAATATCGAAGATATTACCAAAGTTAACTTCGTCGATGAATTCGAGAAAAGAGAAGAATCCGACGACGAAGAAGATGAAGAATAAGTTATTCAATAACTTTTCTTTTACTTTTTTTTGAATAATTATTAACTCCCTCTTTTTTTACTATTTTTTTCACACTGTTTTGCCCTAAAATATTATATTCTATATAAAATATAACTTATATTATATAATTTATAAGGAGAAAAATAATGTTTGGAAGACAGAAGGGTATAAGTCTCAGTAATTGGATATTGATTGGGATGATTTTAGGTATGGCCACTGGTCTGATACTTAATTTTTTTGTACCTGATTCATTTTTTAAAAATATTATTCTTGTAGATAATGTTTTTTATTTGGGTGGAAATTTATTTATTAAATTAATGAAAATGCTTGTTGTACCTCTTGTTTTCTGTTCGATTGTTGTCGGTGCGTCATCAATTTCGGATATACGAAAAATTGGTACAATTGGTGGGAGAACAATTCTTATTTATCTTATAACTACTGCATTAGCTGTTACAATTGCTCTTGGAATAGGTATGTTAATTAAACCTGGTGTGGGTTTAAACATGGCTGTAACCTCTCAAGCGGGAAATGTTACTCTTAATCAGACAATGACTGATACAATTTTGAATATGGTTCCTGACAATCCTTTAAATTCTCTTGCAAGTGGAGATATGATCCCTGTAATTATTTTTGGATTGCTCATTGGGGTAATATTGGCTAAATTAAGGGAAGAAACTGATGTTATTAATACTTTTTTCAATCAAGGAAACAGGATCATGATGGAGATGACTTCCATAGTCATGAAATTTGCTCCAATTGGTATTTTCTGTTTGATGGCCAGAACATTTGCAGGATTAGGATTTGATGGTTTGCTTCCTTTGGGAAAATATATTTCATGTGTTTTACTTGGATTGGCGATTCAGGCATTCATAGTCTATCCGTTCTTGCTTGTTATTTTCACAAGACTGAATCCGATAACATTCTTTAAAAAATTCATTTCAGTCATGTTTTTCGCATTTTCATCTTCAACTTCAAATGCTACAATCCCGTTGAATTTGGAAAAATTAGCCGAGATGGGAGTTTCAAAGGATGTTTCTTCATTTACAATTCCTCTGGGAGCAACTATTAATATGGATGGAACTTCAATCATGCAGGGAGTTGCCGTCATGTTTGCAGCTCAGGCATATGGTATGGATTTAGGAACATCAGCACTTTTAACTGTAATTTTCACAGCCGTAATGGCGTCTATTGGAACAGCCGGTGTTCCGTCTGTTGGTCTTATTACATTAACTATGGTATTCAATTCTGTAGGCATTCCTGTTCAGGCAATCGGAATTATTTTTGGAATAGACCATATCCTGGACATGTTCAGAACTGCAGTAAATGTTGCTGGTGATGCAATATGTACCATTATTGTGGCATTTAAAAACAACTCTATGGATGTTGATGTATTCAAGGGTAAAAAAGAGATGAACGAAGAGGATAAAGTATTGGTTGATGAAATAAGCATAATTTAGTTATTATGCTTATCCTATATTTTTTTATTTTTATGGATGGCTATAATTCCTGGAATGTCTTTCACTTTCAGCTCATACATTGCTTCAATTCCTTCCCATTCAAATAAAACACATTTTTTTTCAAGCACCTTATTTGTAAGCAATGCTGCAACAGGTGGAGTTATTACAAAAATTGAATTGTTTTTATTCAGTGCTTCCGCACTTTCATCGCTTAACATTCCTTTACCGATATGGATTTTAACGCCGCTTTCGCTTAATTTTGGAATAGTTGATTCGATTTCCACTTTGCTGCTTGTTGTTGGAGCAATTCCTGCATCGCTGAATGCGGTATGCATGATGACTGATCCCTCTAATTCAAATGGCACGTCATCTTTTTCAATTAGTCTGACAAGCTGCGGCAGAGCAGCATCACGGCCTGTGTAGATAGTTCCTGAAATTGAAATCTTATCGCCTACA
Source organism: uncultured Methanobrevibacter sp. (assembly GCF_902764455.1). NCBI lineage: Archaea > Methanobacteriati > Methanobacteriota > Methanobacteria > Methanobacteriales > Methanobacteriaceae > Methanobrevibacter > uncultured Methanobrevibacter sp. Next base: position 22,598 of record NZ_CACWVY010000002.1, on the reverse strand, counting down.
TTAAGATTTTCAAGTTCATCGTCCGTGATTGGTGTAGTCAATTTTATCATATGGATAATATTTTATTTTTTTATAATTTTAAAATTTTTGAATTTATCCCTGTTTTTCACAAGTTATTTAAATGTTTATTAACATAGATATAATACATTCTATATTTATTTATGATAAATATATTAGGAGATTATAAATTGATTATTATTGATGAAAATTTGTGTAAAGGATGTCATCTTTGCTTATTCATGTGTTCTCAGAACGTATATGCAATATCTCCGGATGTTAACAAAAAAGGAGTACAATTGCCTTTTGTCAAGTTCGAAGAGAGATGCAACAAATGCGGTACATGTGAAGTTGCATGTCCTGACCAGGCTATTACCGTGGACATGCCTGAAAACTGGTGGATGAAAGATGGTAATGATATTAACTTTAATCCTAATTTCACAAAAGGGAGAAAGTAGGTGTTAAAATGGCTGAAGAATTTTTTATTCAAGGAAATGAAGCATGTGCTAAAGGAGCAATAGCTGCGGGCTGCCGATTTTTTGCAGGTTATCCAATTACTCCTTCTACCGAGGTTGCAGAAACTTTAGCAAGAGAATTGCCAAAAGTCAGCGGTTCATTTGTTCAAATGGAAGATGAAATTGCTTCTGCGGGTGCTATCATCGGTGCTTCTTGGGGAGGAACCAAATCAATGACTGCAACATCAGGTCCGGGTATTTCTTTAATGCAGGAAAATATAGGTTATGCATTCATAAGCGAAACTCCGATAGTCATTGTCAATGTTCAAAGGGGTTCTCCTTCAACAGCTCAACCAACCATGGCCGCACAGGGGGATATGATGCAGGCACGTTGGGGATCTCACGGGGATTATGAACCTATTGCGTTATCTCCTTCAAGCGTACAGGAATTTTTTGATTTCACAATCAAAGCATTTAATTTAGCAGAACAATTCAGATGTCCAGTATTTGTAATGGCTGATGAAGTTATTGGGCACATGAGGGAAAAAATAATCGTAGAGGACGATATTGAAATCGTTCCTAGAAAAAGACCAGAAAAAACAGACAATTACTTGCCGTTTGAAAATGTTGAAAACGGTACAAATCCTATGCCGTCATTTGGTGACGGATTCAATATTCACGTAACCGGCCTTACTCACGATGAAAGAGGTTATCCTGACACTAACAATCCTGAAACTCATGATAAGCTTGTTCAAAGAATTTGTGATAAGGTTTTAAATAACAGAGACAAAATCTGCTCTGTCAAATCAGAACATTGTGAAGATGCAGACATTATTCTTGTTTCTTATGGGGCTCCTGTAAGGTCTGTTGTTGAAGCAACAAGAAAAGCAAGAGCTGACGGTAAAAAAGTGGGTTATGTTAAAATAGACACTCCATGGCCGTTCCCTGAAGAACAGTTGAAGGAACTGACTGCAAATGCTGATGATGTTATTGTAGTAGAAATGAATTTAGGTCAAATGTATTATGAAGTTGACCGTGTACTTAAAAGAGACGCTAATGTTCATTTATTGGGAGTTATTGGAGGTCTGTTGCCAACTCCTGATGAAATCTTGGATGTAATTGATAAGAAAGGAGGAAACTAAAATGGCTCAATATAAGGAAAATAGATTTCTCCCATATTTAAGAGAAGACAGATTACCTCATATTTTCTGTCCGGGCTGTGGAAACGGAGCAATCATCAATGCATTCCTTGCAGCTATGGAAAAGGCGGAAATGGACTTTGACAATATTGCAATGGTTTCCGGTATTGGATGTTCTTCAAGAATTCCAGGTTATTTGAAATGTGATTCACTTCACACTACTCACGGAAGAGCATTAAGCTTTGCTACCGGTTTAAAAACAGCTAATAAGGATTTGGATGTTGTTGTATTTACTGGTGACGGTGATGCGGCTTCCATCGGTGGTAATCATTTAATTCATGCAGCCAGAAGAAATATTAATCTGACTGTAATTTGTATCAATAATAATATTTATGGTATGACTGGAGGTCAAATCAGCCCTACATCTCCTAAGGGCAGTTTCGGAACAACCGCTCCATACGGTAATCAGGACGCTCCATTTAAATTGGCGGAACTTGTTGCGGCAGCAGGTGCGACTTATTCAGCAAGATGGACAACTGTTCAAATAGAAAACCTTGTATTGTCCATTAAGGAAGGTTTAAAAAATCCTGGATTTTCATTTATTGAAGTTGCAACCCAGTGTCCAACATATTATGGTCGTAAGAATAAACTCAGAACTCCTACTGCAATGGCTGCAGTAATGAAAGCAAACACTGTATATAAATCTGCTGCAGATAGGATGAGGCCAAAAGACTTGGAAGGTAAAATTGTTGTTGGTGAATTTGCTAAAACTCAAAAAGATGAATTCACACAAAGCATTGATAAGATTAGTGTAGAAAAATCTGGTAAGAAAACTCTTATCAATTCTGCATATGAAACAGAGTTATAGGTGGATAATATGAGAACTGAAATTAGAATTTGTGGATTTGGAGGTCAGGGAATTATTCTTGCAGGTATTATTTTAGGTAAATCTGCATGCCTTTTCGACGGCAAAGAAGCGGTTCAAACTCAATCTTACGGTCCTGAAGCTCGTGGTGGAGCTTCCAAATGTGAAGTTGTTATCAGTGACAGCACAGTTGATTATCCTAAAGTTCAAAATCCTGATATCCTTGTTGCAATGTCTAATGAGGCATTACTTAAATATATTGTTGATTTAAAGGATAATGGAACTTTAATTGTTGATCCTGGAACAACAGATGTTGAAGATGTTAAGGATTTTATAGATGAACATAATATTAAAGTTTATGAAGCTCCTGCAACCAAAACAGCTACTGATGAAATCGGTCTTAAAATCGTAGCAAATATTGTAATGGTCGGAGCAATTACAAAAATAACTGGAGTCATATCTAAAGAATCAGCTATGAAAGCTATTGAAGCAAGTGTTCCTAAAGGAACTGAAGAGAAAAATATTAATGCTTTCGAAGCCGGATATGCTCTTGCAGAATAGGTGTTACAATGAGATTTTTTGAAAATGCAGCAAAACAAATTTTTAAAAAGGAAGGTATTCCAATTTTGGAAGGCCATGTCGCAAATTACCCTGAAGAAGCAATGGCTATATCTTCAGAAATGGGCGTTCCTGTTGTTATTAAAGCACAGGTTTTAACCGGTGGAAGAGGTAAAGCCGGAGGTGTAAAATTTGCAAATAACCCTGGTGAAGCACTTAAAGTTTCAGAACAAATTTTAGGAATGGAAATTAAAGGCGAAAAAGTAAATCATCTTTTAATCGAAGAAAAAGCTGATATTTTAAATGAATTTTTCGTAACAGTATCTGTTGACAGAGGTGCTAGAAAACCTGTAATTCTTGCAAGTAAGGAAGGTGGGGTTGAAATTGAAAACCTTGCTAAAACAAACCCTGAAAAAATTATCAAATATTATCCTAATCCTTTACTTGAATTCTTACCATATGAAGCACGTGAAATCGCACGTAAAATGGGTGTTGATTCTGAATTGATTTCACCAATTGGAGACATTATTTGGAAATTATATCGGGTCTTTGAAAAATATGACGCAGATACTGCTGAGATAAATCCGTTAGTGTTAACTCCTGACGGCATTATTGCAGCTGATGCTAAATTAGTTGTTGAAAATGATTCATTGTTCAGACATCAGGACCTTGTTGAAATGCTTCATTATAAAAAGAAAGCTGTGGACTTTGTCCAATTGGATGGGGACATTGCTGTAATAGGTAATGGTGCCGGTCTGACATTGACTGCTATGGATATGATTAAACTCAATGGTGGAGAACCTGCAACTTTCCTTGATATTGGTGGTGGAGCTTCAGAGCAAATCATCAATCAGGCTTTGAGTATTGTATTGAACTATGAGCCTGTTAAAGTAGTATTCTTAAATGTTTTAGGAGGTATTACCAAAGCTGATGATGTTGCAAGGGGTGTAATTAAAGCTTTAGAAAATATTGACCGTGATGTTCACATTGTAATCAGATTGACCGGAACCAATGAGAAAGAAGGTCAAAGACTTTTAGATGAAGCCGGAATTCCATATGAGACTTCAATGGAAAAAGCGGCTAAAAAAGCTGTTGAACTTTGTGAAGAATTGAAAGCCTGAGAATATAATATAAACTACTATAGCCTGCGGAGGTTGTGGATTTTCTAGAATATCTGCAAGTCCACTAGTTTAATATACAAAGACAAAAGAATTTTTGTCCACATTACTCAAAAATATTTATAGGGGCCTGGGATGTTTAATCCCAGTTCCAATCTCTATGATAAGTGATTAACTGTTCTAAGATGCTAAAAACAGTGTTAATTACAAATTTAAACCTTTAAATAAGTTTGGAATGAGTATTTTATCAGATGGGCTATCTGAATCTTCATGACAGTTTTGAAAGGGATTTGGAAGCTATATTTACAAATCCTGAACATCTCTATGCATATAACACCTAATAATTTAGAGATTATTCAAAATATGTTTTCGACACTTTGACGTGACTGAAAAGAAATATGTCCGTGAAACACAATTTCCAAAAGATTTAGAAAATGCATTTGAACTTTAAAAAAGAGTTGTTATTCGAGAAGAACAACTCGACTAATTTCAGATTCATTTACTAATTCTTTACCGCACTCATCACCTATTTTTTTAGCAAATTCTTTAACTTCATCGAATGTTGGCATATTGTCGAGAGTTAGACGTTTACGTGATGAGCCGACACACATATATGCTTTCACTTCTACAAAATCGGGGTCCGCTTTTTTTATCAATTTTGCATATTCTTCGGGATTTTCCATATTCCTTCCACGAACGCAGGTGTTTCGTATACATGTGCGGGAGTTAAAACTGGCCAATGTTTCAAGTGATTCATTTAAATTACTCCAAGCATCATTTATTCTAGGTCTGCACACTTCATTAAATATTTTCTCGTTAGGTGCATCCAAGGAAAGGTATAGTTGATATGGATCGTTTTCAAGATTCCTCAATCTGTCGACACATTGTCCGTTGCTTACAACAAATGTTGTAAAATCTCTTCTGTTAAACTCGCCAATTAATTCATCGATTTTCGGATAGAGTGTTGGTTCTCCGGCAAGTGAAATTGCGGCATTGGTTGGGTCTTTAAGTTCTTCAAGTTTCTTTTTATTTGCCTTATCATTTCCAAAAAAGCCGCACAGCAGATTATATTGGGCTTTGATTGCATCATCAATTATTGTTTTAGGATCATCATATTCGTCATCTTCCCATGTGGTTTGGGTATATGTCAGGTCTCTCCAGCAAAATTCGCACTCCTGTTGGCAGTTTGGAACTGAAGGGGACATTTGAAGGCATCTGTGGGATTTGATTCCATAGAATTTTTCCTTATAGCATACTCCTTTATCCACAATACTTTGACGGGTCCAATGACAAATCTTGGCGGCCGCATGGCCGTGTGTCCCAAGGAATCTGTATCCGCTTTTTTCTAATTTTTCTATTTGGCTTTCATTGAATGACATAAAATCAAAGTTATTTTTAGTTTTGCTTATATATACATTTTTACAAGCTCACATAAATATTATAAATTCTGAACAATATTGTAATTTATTAATAAAAATTATTTATATGTTTAATAATAATATAATTTAATATGAGATTATGGAATAAACATCAAGAAAAATTATTTTTTTTAAACTCGAAAGATTTCGCTTCAACAAAGCAGCTTTTCTATAAAACAGATGATGGACGATATCTGGCATATTGGCCAAAGAGATATAAAGGCAGAAAAACCACTCTCCAATCTAGAAATTCACTTATAGGAAATTACACAGAAAATTGGGTCTGTGATTTGTTCGGTGAATTGATTGAAGATGAAAATCTCTGCATCGTTCGCCAGGCGAGAATTCCCTCTGTTGGAATAACTTCAAAGTCTCCTGCAGACATTGTTGTTGCCACTGAAGATAAAAAAATTTTAAAGGCTTCACAGGTAAAACTAATATGTGAAGTTAAAATGTCTTTGGTGTGGAACTGGGAATATGACCCTGGCCTGGACAGGATTCATGAGATTGGCGACTACAGGACTCATCAGGGAAAGCCGAGTTTCACACGTTCGGATTCAGTTCTGAAAGCTATTGGCAAATGTATAGATATTCGTGTTTCAAATTTGGAATCTACGAAAATACCAATAATAGTCGTTGGAAATGCACCTCTCTCAAACGGATTTTCAAAAAAGGCTGATTATCTAAAGCATGCAGGTTTAATCCAGGGATTTTGGTCCCTCAATCCATTTCCACTTAATCACGGCAATACTCGCAAATCAACTCCAAAAAATGGTTTTTACAGATTTGACAATACTGATGAGTTAAAATTGCATTTGAATCAATTATTTAACAGGGATTTAAATTTCTTTTCAGGGATGCAGTCTCCTGAAAATCTGGGTCAAATGATTGATATAGCTAATCGGGAAAAAAGTTATGAAAATAAGGGATTGAAATTTTTAAATCTCCTAAAGGGGTCTTAATGTGGTTAGAAAAACGGAAACTTCTTCATTCGGTTCGGTCTTAAGGGAATCTCACAGTTCAAAAAAATTTTATAGTGCAAAATTATTTGAAGAATACAAAATACCTGAAAAAGTTGAATTCAAAGAGAATAAAATTGAAAAAGGAAATCTGAACAGGATATACTGCAAATCCAGTGAAAACATGAGCGAAATACCTGATGAAAGCGTTCATCTGATGATTACATCACCTCCTTACAATGTTGGCAAGGAATATGATGAGGATTTGTCTCTGGACGAATATTTGAATCTGCTTACATCTGTTTTTGGCGAGACTTATAAGAAACTGGTTCCAGGAGGCAGGGCCTGCATTAACATTGCTAATATTGGCCGCAAACCATATATTCCTCTTCATGCAATGGTAATAGAAATAATGCTTGATTTGGGATTTTTAATGCGCGGTGAAATAATATGGGATAAGTCTGCAAGTGCAGGTGGCTCATGTGCATGGGGAAGTTGGATGTCGGCGTCAAATCCTGTTTTGAGGGATTATCATGAATATATTTTGGTCTTTTCAAAACTGTCGTATTCCAAAAATAAGACTCAAAAGAAAAGGGACACAATTGAAAGGGATGATTTTATCCAATGGACAAAAAGCCTCTGGACGTTTCCGGCAGTCAACGCTAAAAAAATTGGCCATCCTGCTCCGTTTCCTGTTGAACTTCCTCACAGGTTAATTAATCTTTACAGCTATGAAGGGGATGTTGTTCTTGACCCCTTTTGCGGAAGCGGAACAACTTGCATTGCAGCTTTAAAAAATAATAGAAATTATATTGCCTATGAGATTAATCCGGAATATGTCAGTTTGTCTCAAAATAGAATAGAAAAATCATAAATTTATTTAATAGTGTAAGATAAATATAATATATAATAAAGTTATTGTGGGATATTATGGATACACCAATAGTAATATTGAATTATAAAACATATTTAGAATCAAGCGGTATAAAGGCTTTAGAACTTGCACATGATTTGGAAAGTGCTGCTAGCGAAACTGGAATTACTATGGTTGCAGCTCCTCAAGCAGCTGACATTTACAGGATAAATCAAGAAGCCTCCATTCCAATTTTTGCTCAACATATCGATCCAATCGCTCCTGGAGGCCATACTGGATCTAATTTAATTAATACTTTAATTGAAGCCGGTGTAAGCGGTTCATTAATTAACCATTCAGAACAAAGGATGAAATTGGCTGACATTGCAGAAGTCGTTAAGTTATGCAGGGAAAATGAAATAGAATCTTGCGTTTGTACCAATAATATAGAGACTTCTAAAGCTGTTGCTGCACTTTCTCCAACTGCTGTGGCTGTAGAACCTCCGGAATTAATAGGTACTGGAATTCCTGTATCTCAGGCACAACCTGAAGTTGTTGAAGACAGTGTAAAGGAAGTCAAATCCATTAATAAAAATGTTAAGGTATTATGTGGTGCTGGAATCACCACTGGAGATGATATGAAAGCTGCTATGGATTTGGGTGCTGACGGAGTATTGTTGGCATCAGGAATTATAAAGGCAGAAAGTCCAAAAGATGCTTTAATTGATTTGGTAAGCAAATTATAATTATTGCGAGTGGAGAAAAATGGCTGAATTTAATACAATTGATGATTTTGATTTGGAAAACAAAACTGTGCTTGTAAGGGTAGACATTAATGCACCGGTTGATCCGGGTTCTGGAATTATTTTGGATGATACAAGATTAAAATTACATGCAAGGACAATTAAAGAGTTATCTGCCAAAGGGGCTAAAGTTGTTATTCTTGCTCACCAAAGCAGACCTGGAAAGAAGGATTTCACAACATTATCTCAGCATGCTGATGTGTTATCAGATATTTTAAATTTAAGAGTAAAATATGTTGATTCTCTGTTTTCAAGTTCCGCTAAAGAGGCTATCCGTAATTTAAAACCACATGATATATTATTATTGGAAAATGCACGTTTCTTTTCAGAGGAAACTCTTTCAAGAAGTCCTCTGGAACAATCCAAAACTTTACTTGTAAGGCAATTATCTCCATTAATCGATTATTTTATTAATGATGCATTTGCGGCGGCTCATCGTTCTCAGGCATCATTGGTTGGATTTACAGTAAATACTCCTTCCGCTGCAGGCCGTGTCATGGAAGATGAACTGACTGTTATTCAAAATGCTTTGGATAATGTAGAACATCCTTGTGTATTCTTGCTTGGTGGAATGAAACCTGAAGATTCCATTGACGTTATGGAAAATGTATTAAGCAACGGTACTGCCGATTCTATATTGACAACAGGTATTGTTGGAAATATTGTATTATGGGCGGCAGGTGTTGATATCGGTCAGGTAAATCGTGATTTCATTGCAAGCAGAGGATATGAAGATATGGTTGAAAAATCAAAAGATTTAATTGAAAGATTTGGTGATAAGGTTAAATATCCTATTGATGTCGCTTGTGAAATTGATGGTGAACGTGTAGATTATGATTTGGATGATATTCCTAATGAAGCTATTTTTGATATCGGTGTAAAAACAATTTCATTTTATGCCAAAGAAATTAGGGAAGCTAAATATATATTTGCAAATGGTCCGGCAGGAGTATTTGAAGATCCTAAATTTTCTATGGGTACTGAAGATTTAATTAATGCAATGGCAAGTTCTACTGGATTTTCATTAATTGGTGGAGGTCATATTGCAGCTGCTACTGCAGGTCTTGGTTTGGAAAGTCACATGAGCCATTTAAGCAGTGGTGGTGGAGCTTGTATTAGCATGCTTGCTGGTAAAGAGCTTGCAGCTGTAGAAGCTTTAAAAAATAGTAAAAAATAATTTCTTTACTATTTTAAAACTTTTTTTTTAAAAAATAATATTAACTATTGAAAATATTCAACAGCTCTTCGGATGATTTTTTAGGATTGTCGGAACTCATTATTGCACTTACAACAGATAATCCTGCAATTCCTGTGTCATTTAATTCATGGGCATTTTCTAAAGTGATTCCTCCTATTGCAACAACTGGAATATCAATTGATTCAACAATTTCTTTCAATTCATTTTTAGTAATTTTGGGCGCATCATCCTTGGTTTGTGTTGGAAAGACTGCGCCTGTGCCTATATAGTCCGCACCGTCCTTTTGTGCTTTTTTTGCTTCATCAATTGTGGCAGCTGAAACTCCTAGTATCTTGTCTGCACCGATAAGTTTTCTTGTTACATCACAAGGCATATCTGACTGGCCTACATGAACTCCGTCAGCATCAATTGCCATTGCAACATCCACTCTGTCGTTAATGATTAAAGGGACATCATATTTTTTTGTTATTTCTTGAACTTTCAGTGCTAAATTGTAGAAATCCAATGTGTCTGCAGTTTTTTCTCTAATCTGCACAACAGTGGTTCCGCCTTTTATTGCCTCTTCTATTGTGTTTAGGAATTTTTCCACATCATCGCTATTGTCTGTAACGAGATACAGTGATAAGTCTATGCTGTTCATAATATCATAATATTTGATTCATTGATTAAACTTTCTGGAGTTGTCTTATAAAGATAATCAATTAGATATGCTCTAAATGAGCCTGTTCCTTCATCTTTTTCATCAACTTTTGCTCTTGCTTTTTCACCTGCAATGTTCATTGCTAAAATTGCAGCAAGACTACCATCAAGAGGTGTTGAAGCTCCAATGCAACTTCCAACGATGGAAGATAACATGCATCCGCTTCCGGTAATCAATGGCATCATTTCATCACCGTTGTCAATGGCTATTGTAGTTTCACCATCACTTAATATGTCTATCGGGCCGCTGGCAAGAACGGTTGTGTTTAGTTTATTTGCAATCTCTTTTATGAGATTTCCGTTGTCAGCTAAGTTTTCTTCTGTAATGATATCATCAGTATTTACGTCAACGCCCTTTGCGGCATTGTTTTCATCGATGACTCCAATTAATTTTGCTATTGCTTTTACTTCACTAATATTTCCGCGAATTGCTGCTATTTGGTAATTGTCTATTAAATCCATTGTGGTCCGGTTTCTAAGTTCAGTTACTCCAACTCCTACCGGATCGAGTATTATTGGTGTGTCAGTTTTATTTGCTGCTTTTGCGCTGACTTTCATAGCGTCTACTTGGTCTTTGCTTAATTTTCCAATGTTTATGACTAATGCGTCTGCAATTGTTACAACTTCTTCCATTTCTTCTACATCTTCTGCCATGAATGGGGATCCTCCTATTGCAAGAACTGCATTTGCACAATCATTAATTGTCACAGAATTGGTTATGCAATGGGTTAATGGATTCTTCTTATTAACTGATTTTAGAGTTTCTTCAAGCTTTTTCTGGATGTCTTCATTAATAATTGTCATGATTATTAATTATAAATTTTTTGTTATTTATATTTTAATAGAATTTTTTTAATTTATAGTAAAGTATTTAAATAACTTTGAATATAATTTATATTGTTATATTATATTAATAAATTGCCTCGGTGGCTCAGTCTGGTAGAGCGCGAGACTTGTAATCTCGTGGTCGCGGGTTCAATTCCCGTCCGGGGCTTTTATTTATATTAATATATTTGAATTTTTTAATATATGATTTAAAATATAGTAACATTTATATATGAGTGATTATATATTATCATTAGTATGTCATCTACATACTTTATGTATGTGGGTCCGTAGGGTAGCTTGGTCGATCCTTTGGGCTTTGGGAGCCTGAGACTCCGGTTCAAATCCGGGCGGACCCATTTTTCCCGCCTTAGCTCAATTTGGCAGAGCGTTGGACTGTAGATCCAAATGTTGCTGGTTCAAGTCCGGCAGGCGGGATTCTCAATTTATTATTTATTTCATCTGTAATTTTTTTGAAAAATTTATGATTTTTCAGAAACATTTATATATGATGAAAGTTATAGTAATTGATAGTGTATAATTTATTAGTGAGTTGCCTTGGTGGTGTAGGGGCTATCATGTGGGCCTGTCGAGCCCGCGACTCGGGTTCAAATCCCGGCCAAGGCGCTTCTATTATGTTATATCATTTAGGCCTGTAGCTCAGTCTGGCAGAGCGCTTGGCTTTTAACCAAGCGGCCGCGGGTTCAATTCCCGTCAGGCCTGTTTCTAATTTTATATTTTAATATTTTAACTTTTCTATCTGGAGGAAAATAATTTGAAAATAGATATTCAAAACCATAAACTCGTACCTAAACATGAAATCATGACCGAAGAAGAAATTTCTGAAGAATTTAGTGACGTAGATTATGATTTTAAAGACCTTCCTAAAATAAAGGCTAACGATCCTGTTGTAGAAACTATCGGTGCTAAACCAGGTAATGTTTTAAGAATTACTCGTGAAAGTCAAACTGCAGGAGTATTTATCACTTATAGGATTGTAGAAGGGTAGTATTAGTTTTTAATATAATTTTAGAGAGTGAAATTTAATATATTTTGATTTCTGTATTTTTTTACTTTTTTAGAAATTCATTATAATAAATTTGAACTTAGTTTGAGAGGAATTATCTTAAATTGGAGATAGTTATGAGTAAATTAAGAATAATGATTAAATGAATTAGTTAGGTTAAACCCTAGTGTGTGTTATTTTTATTTATTTATTATTTTTATTGCGTTTACGTAATGCTGGAGGATGTCCATGACAGAGAATAACTGGAAATTAGTTGATGCATTTTTTGATAAGTATGATTTGGTTGACCACCATATAAAATCATACAATGATTTTGTAAACAATAGGATTCAAAATATCATTGATATTACTGAACCTATCACATTAGATGATGGAAAATACACTTTAAAGACTGGTAAAGTTCGTATTGAAAAACCGTCTAATAAAGAAGCAGATGGGTCCAGTAGTGAAATTGATCCTACTGAAGCAAGACTTAGAAACTTGAATTATTCCGCAGACATGTACCTTGAAATGGCATTAAATGAAGAAGGAGAGGAAAATCCTTTGGAAGAAGTATATATTGGTGAATTGCCAGTAATGCTCAAATCAGACATTTGCCATCTTAATGGTCTGACTGCTGAAGAATTAAAAGAAAAACATGAAGACCCTCAAGATTTAGGAGGTTACTTTATTGTAAACGGTTCCGAAAGGGCTGTTGTTACAATGGAAGAAATTGCTCCAAACAAAATTATTCTTGAACGTTTAGGAGAAGTTGAAGAAAGACATGCTAAAGCTGTCGTTACTTCCATTAAAAGTGGTTTCAGAGCAAGAATTACTTTAGAATACAAAAAACCTCGTAAAAATGGTGTATTTTTAAGAATTTCTTTCCCATACCTTCCTGGAGAAATTCCACTGGTTATATTATTAAGGGCACTTGGATTATCTACAGATCAAGAAATCATTACAAAAATATCTGATGACAACAACTTCCAAATGATGGTTGCAGACGATATTCAAGTTTCTCTTGAAGCATTGAAATTAGATCAAAATGAAATGGATGGCATGACTCTTGATGAAAGAAAACAATACTTGCAAGATGCTGCTATTAAATACATTGGAAATAGAGTAGCTAAAAACATGCCTAAAGATTATCGTATCAAACGTGCAAAAGATGTCATAAATCGTTATTTATTACCTCACATGGGTACTGAAGAAGATAAATGTTATGATAAAGCTATTTATTTAGCTGAAATGACTGAAATGTTACTTGAAGTTATTGAAGAAAGAAGAGAACCTCACGATAAGGACCACTACACTAACAAAAGACTTAGAGTTTCTGGTGACTTAATGGAAGATTTATTCAGAGTAGCTTTCACTAACTTGACCAGAGATATGAGCTATCAACTTGAAAGAAGCCTTTCCCGTGGTAAAGAACTTTCAATCAAACAGGCAGTTCGTAGTGATGTTTTAACTGAAAACATTAAACACGCTATTGCTACTGGTAACTGGGTAGGTGGAAGAGCTGGTGTAAGTCAATTGTTAGATAGAACCAGTTACATGGGTACCCTTTCTCACTTAAGACGTGTTGTATCTCCGTTAACAAGAAGCCAACCTCACTTTGAAGCAAGAGATTTGCACCCAACTCAGTTTGGTAAAATCTGTCCTAACGAAACTCCGGAAGGACCTAACTGTGGGTTGGTAAAAAACTTGGCATTGATGTGTAATATTTCTGAAGGTTCCGATGAACAAGAAATTATTGATGTAATCGAGCAAATGGATGTCGATTTAATTAAGGAGGTGTAATTCTTGTCCGATATTAAAAAACCCGAATTAAATGAGAGAAAAGCATTTTATTATTTTGGTTTTAATAATGTAGTGCCTTTTAATGAAGTTAATCCTGTTATAAATGACTTAAGAGAAAAATCAGCAGATAATGAAGAATTATTGGAAAAGGTTAATTCCCATGCTGCCAATATTGATTCTTATTTTGATGATGAAGAATTAAAAAATGATGATGAATTATTTGTCAGATTCAACCCTCAAGAACCTAGAAAAAGTTGGGAATCACATAAAGATGATTTCGATTTAGATGAAAACTCTCAGGAAGATGAAATTGAGCCTGTTGAAGAGGTTGAAGAAGCTGGCGATATTGAGCCTGTTGAAGATGAAGACGGAATCGCTCCTGTTGCAGATGAACCTGAAGATGATTATCCTGTGGAATCTAATGTAATTCCAACTAAAATCTATATCAATGGTGAACTTTTAGGTTCCTGTAAAAATCCTCTTGAATTTACTCAGGAAATGAGAGAGAAAAGAAGAAACGGTGAAGTCTCTCATGAAATGAACATTACTTATTACGAAGACAACAATGAGATTTACATTTTCAATGATCCTGGTAGGGCTAGAAGACCTTTAATCATTGTTAAAGATGGACAACCTCTTTTAAAAGAAGAGCACTTAAACAAAGTGGCTAACGGAAAATTGAAATGGGATGATTTAATCAACAATGGTCTTATTGAATATCTTGACGCTGAAGAGGAAGAAAATTCCTACATTGCAATGACTTTAGCAGATTTGAATGAAGACCACACTCACCTTGAAATTGACCCTGCTACAATGCTTGGAATTTGTGCAGGTATTATTCCATTTTCAGATCACAACTCTTCTCCAAGGAACACAATGGAAGCAGGTATGACAAAACAGGCTTTAGGTTTATATGTTTCAAACTATGCATTACGTACCGATACCAGGGCTCACCTGTTACACCATCCTCAAACTCCTATTGTTAAAACACGTATTATTGATTCAACTAATTATGATTTAAGACCATCCGGTCAAAACTTTGTTGTAGCGTTAATGTCTTATGAAGGATATAACATGGAAGACGCAATGGTCATCAACAAAGGAGCACTCGAAAGAGGTCTTGCAAGATCTTCTTTCTTTAGGGCTTACGACACTTCAGAGAAAAGATACGCTGGTGGTCAGGTAGACAAATTTGAAGTGCCTGACAAAAACATCAAAGGTTACAGATCCGAAGAGGCATACAGAAACCTTGATGAAGACGGTGTAGTTAATCCTGAATCTGTAGTAGAATCCGGTGATGTATTAATCGGTAAAACTTCTCCTCCAAGATTCTTGGAAGAAGATTTCGGTTCTGTTGCAGACAGAAGAAGAGAAACTTCCGTTACTGTAAGACATGGTGAAAAAGGTATTGTTGATGCAGTCCTTTTATCTGAAACCGTTGAAGGTTCAAGATTAGCAAAAATCAGAGTAAGAGATACCAGACAACCTGAATTTGGTGATAAATTCGCATCAAGACACGGTCAGAAAGGGGTTGTCGGTTTAATATTATCTCCTGAAGATATACCATTTACAGAATTTGGTGTTGTACCTGATTTAATCGTAAATCCTCACGCTATTCCATCCAGGATGTCTATCGGTCAGGTATTGGAAATGGTTGCAGGTAAAGCAGGATGTCTTGAAGGTGAAAGAGTTGATGCAACTCCATTCAACCAAACTCTTGAAGATGAAATTAAACAGCAACTCATTAATCACGGATTCGAATCTGCAGGATGTGAATCCTTATACAGTGGAGTAACTGGTGAAAGAATAGATGCCGAAATCTTTGTAGGAGTGGCATATTACCAAAAATTACACCACATGACTACTGATAAAGTTTATGCTCGTTCCAGAGGTCCAGTACAAGTACTCACACGTCAACCTACTGAAGGTAGAGCACGTGAAGGTGGTTTAAGATTTGGAGAAATGGAAAGAGATTGTCTTATCGCACACGGTGCAGCTTTAACATTAAAAGAAAGGCTCTTGGATGAGTCAGATAAGTACGAAGCAATTGTTTGTGAAAACTGTGGTATGTTAGCTGTTTTCGACAGAAATAAAAATAAAAAATACTGTCCGATCTGTGGAGATGTAGAAACTTATCCTGTTGAAATTTCATACGCATTTAAATTATTATTAGACGAACTTAAGAGTTTATGTATTTTCCCTAAATTACGTTTAGGAGACAAAGCATAATTAGATTTATAAAGGAGCCAGTACATGACACATTATATTAAAAAAATTGAACAAATTAACTTTGGTTTAATGTCTCCTGAGGATATTCGTAAAATGTCTGTTGTTACTGTTGAATATCCTGATACTTATGGGGATGATGGTTTTCCTATTGAAAAAGGTTTAATGGACCCTCGTTTAGGTATTATTGACCCTAGTTTAGTATGTAGGACCTGTGGTTTTAAAGGTGGAGATTGTCAAGGTCACTTCGGTAGTATTGAACTTGCAAGACCTGTTATTCATGTCGGTTTTGGTGACATCATCCACAAGATTTTACGTTCCACCTGTAATGAATGTGGACGTGTTCTTTTAAATGATGAACAAATCGAATACTACACCGAAAAAATCAGCGAAGCAATGGACAACAAGGAAAGCATCAACAATATCTTGAAAGAGGTTTACAAAGATGCAAAAAGGGAATTAAAACAGATGCCTGAAGATGATGAGGATATTGACTTAAAACATTGCTGCCCTCATTGCGGTACACCTCAGGAAGCTATTATTTTAGATAAACCTGTCACAATTCGTCAAGGCGATTACAAATTAACTCCTTCTGAAGTAAGGGAAAGACTTGAAAAAATTACAGATGATGATGCATACATCTTAGGAGTAAATGCTGAAGTGGCAAGACCTGAATGGTTAGTTTTAACCGTACTTCCAGTTCCTCCTGTAACTGTAAGACCTTCAATTACTTTGGATACTGGTGAGAGATCAGAAGACGATTTGACTCACAAACTTGTAGATATCTTACGTATCAATCAGCGTTTACTTGAAAATATGGAAGCTGGAGCTCCACAATTAATCGTTGAAGATTTATGGGAGTTATTACAATATCACGTTACTACTTACTTTGATAATGAAGCATCAGGTGTTCCTCCTGCAAGACACAGATCAGGAAGACCTCTTAAAACCTTGACTCAAAGGTTAAAAGGAAAAGAAGGAAGATTCAGATCAAACCTTTCAGGTAAACGTGTAAACTTCTCTGCACGTACAGTAATTTCACCTGACCCAAACATCAGTATCAATGAGGTCGGTGTACCGGAAATGATTGCAAAAGAAGTGACTGTACCTGTACATGTAAATGAATGGAACATTGATCAAATGAAAGAGTTCATTGAAAACGGTCCGGATATTCACCCTGGTGCAAATTATGTTATTTCAAATGACGGCAAAACCAAAAGAAGGGTAACTGATGAAACTAAAGAGTTCATTTTAGAACAGTTAGAACCAGGTTACATTGTCGAAAGACATTTGAAAGATGGAGATATGGTTTTATTCAACAGGCAACCTTCCCTTCACAGAATGAGTATGATGGCTCACGAAGTAAGAGTATTGCCTTATAAAACTTTCAGATTAAACTTATGTGTATGTCCTCCATACAATGCGGACTTTGACGGGGACGAAATGAACATGCACGTTTTCCAGACTGATGAATCACGTGCAGAAGCAAAATCCTTAATGCGTGTTCAGGAACACATTTTATCTCCTAGGTTCGGTGGACCAATTATCGGTGCTATTCACGACCACATTTCAGGAGCATACCTCTTGACAAGAGACGGTGTGGAATTCACAGAAGAAGAAGCTTTACAAATCATCCGTAAATCACACCTTGCAATTCCACCATTAAAATCCAATGAATGGATTTTAAAATATGACCCTGACTATGGTGAAGAAACCTATATCTTCAAACCGAAAGGAGAAAAATGGACCGGTAAAGAGTTATTCTCATTATTACTGCCTAATGACTTGAACTTATCCTACAGTGCTGAAATCGCTAAAGGTAAAAACATCATTGATGTTGAAATCAAGGATGATGAAACTGATGAAGTAATTGAAACCAGATTAGGTCACGAGGGTATTTATCCACCTACAGACGGTTATGTAGTTATCAAAAACGGTATTCTCGAACAGGGAAGTATAGATGAATCCGCTTACGGTTCATTTTCAGGTAAAATCCTGGATAAAATCGTTAAGGAATATGGTCCTGGAAGAGCAAAAGAATTCTTAGACAGATCTACTGACCTTGCAATTTGTGGAATCATGAAAACAGGTATTACTACCAGTTTAAATGATGAAGAAATTCCTGAAGAAGCTCAAGACCGTATTAACGAGCACTTGAATAAGAAAATGGATGAAGTAGATATGCTTGTTCAATCTTATGAAGAAGGATACCTCCAAGCATTGCCTGGTAGAAGCCTTGAAGAAACTTTAGAGATGAAAATCATGCAGGTTCTCGGGGAAGCTAGGGATATGTCCGGTAACATTGCTGAAAACTACCTTACCATGGGTAAACAGTTCATGGACGATTCATATGACCATGTAATGGCAGTTGAAAACCACTCTGTAGTAATGGCACGTACTGGTGCTAGGGCATCTATGTTGAACCTTACTCAGATTACTGCTTGTGTAGGACAACAAGCGGTTAGGGGTGGACGTATCGAAAGGGGATACTTAGGCAGAACCTTACCTCACTTTAAGAAAGGTGAGTTAGGGGCTAAAGCGAAAGGATTTGTACACTCAAGTTACAAATCTGGTCTTGACCCAATCGAGTTCTTCTTCCACGCAATGGGTGGAAGAGAAGGTCTTGTAGATACCGCGATTCGTACAGCACAATCCGGTTACATGCAAAGAAGACTTGTAAACGCTCTACAGGACTTGCAAGTTAAACCATCCGGACTTGTTACAGACAATCAAGGAAACGTTATTCAAACTATGTTTGGAGAAGATGGTGTAGACCCTGCAAAATCTGACTTCGGTAAACCGGCAGACTTAAACAAACTTATTACTGAGATAAGAATGGAAAGTATGGAAGGTAAGTAGGTGTAACTATGGAAGATGTTATAAATAAAGTAAATGATATTATTGCTCAACTTAATGAAGAAGAAAATCTTGGTATAGCTTTTCCAGATAGTTATATTGAAGAATTAGCTGAGTCATACATTAAACAAGATTTAACTGATGATGAATTAACTAAACTCATCCGCAGAGGCTGTTGGAACAGTAGCTGCACAATCTGTTGGTGAACCTGGTACTCAGATGACTATGCGTACTTTTCACTATGCAGGGGTAACTGAGTTAAACGTAACATTAGGTCTTCCAAGACTTATTGAAATCGTTGACGCTAGAAAGGATATTGCTACACCAACTATGGATATTTATTTTGATGAAGAAAGACGTAATGATGAAGAATTTGTTAGAACTTTAGCTAACCAGATTGGTAAAAGTACTATAAATGATGTTCTTTCAGATTTCAATTTAAATTATGCTACTATGGAAGTAGAAGCTGTTCTGGATGATAAAAAAATAAGAGAAAAAAGACTTGATAGAGAAGAAATTGACGCCATTATTGGAAAGTCTTTCAAAAAGGCCACAATCAATAATAACCACATTATCATACCTTCTTCCAAAAATGAAAAGTCAGACACTAGATTTGAAATACGTGAACTTCGTCTTTTAGCAGATAAGGTTCGTGATTTACAGATTAGTGGTATAAAAGGTATCGGTAAAGTTATTATTCGTAAAGATGATAGGGAATGGATTATTCACACAGAAGGATCCAACCTCAAAGAAATTCTTGACATGGACGGTATTGACCATGTAAGAACTACTACCAACAATATTCACGAAATCGGTGAAGTTTTAGGTATTGAGGCAGCTCGTCAGGCTATCATTGACGAAGCTCAGAAAACCTTATCAGAACAAGGTCTTAGTGTAGATGTAAGACATATCATGTTGGTTGCAGATATTATGACATCCGAAGGTGTTGTAAAATCTATTGGAAGACATGGTATTAGTGGTGAAAAATCAAGTGTATTAGCTCGTGCAGCTTTTGAAGAAACTGGTAAACATTTACTTAACGCAAGTATTCGTGGGGAAGTAGATGATTTAACAGGTATCATCGAAAATATTATTATTGGACAACCAATACCTCTTGGTACCGGTTCAGTCGGTGTCAAAATGGATTATAAAAATGAATAGGAGGCTAGATGATGGACGTAGATAGAGGAATCAGAGTAGCTGTAGATACTGGTGATGTAACTTTAGGCTCTGAAAAATCAATTCAATCTTTAAAATTAGGAAAAGGCAAACTTGTTGTTGTTGCTGCTAACGCTCCTAAAGAAATTCTTGAAGATGTTGAATATTATGCAAATCTTTCCGAAATTCCATCCTTAGTATATGATGGAACTAGTGTAGATTTGGGTTCTGTTTGTGGTAAACCTTTTACTGTTGCTACATTAATCGTAAACGATCCAGGAGATTCTACAATATTAGACGATTTGAGGTAGATTTAAGTGTCTATTAAATTTAGTGCAAATGAAATTAGATACATAGCTCTTTTCGAAAATATGACTGGAGCAATGGTAAAAGATTGCATTATCGATGATGAACATGGTAAAGTTACTTTCGTTGTTAAGAATGGTGACATGGGACTTGCTATAGGTAAAAAAGGAAGTTCCGTATCTAAAGTTCAAAGAGCAGTAGATAAAGGTGTTGAGATTATCGAATTGGATGATGATCCGATACAGTTTATTAAGAATGTTTTATCCCCTGCAAAATTACAAAGTGTTAAAGTAAGTCAAAAACAGTCAGGTGAAAAAATAGCTACTGTAACAGCAGACAATACCAACAAACGTATTGCTATCGGTAAAAATGGAATCAATATTGAAAGAGCTAAATTATTAGCAAATAGACAACATAATATTGATAATATTATTTTAAAATAGCTTTCGAGCTATTTTATAAATTTTATTTTTTTAATTAATTTTTTTTTGATAAATTTCTGTAAAATTTTTATTTTTTTTTTCATTAATGCCTTATTTTTGAAATATTTCTTGTTTTAAATATTCTTTATAATATAGAGAAATTTTTTAGAATGATATTCTTTAAAAAAAGATACATTTATAAATGTTGAACAAAATACATAATATAAGATATCTTTTTTAAAAATAGAATTATTTGATATTATGGCTTCCAATAAACGGTCTAAAAGAATTTTTTATTTTGATGCATTGCGTGCATTGGCTATCATAACTGTGATAATGTTTCATGTTTATCTCAGATATAGTGTTAACGGACCTGTTAATTGGACTCCTGTTCCTTCATTCACCTGGTTTCTGACAGACTTTTATGCAACTGTTGCCAGGTGTGGTGTAGCTATTTTTTTAATGTTATCCGGTGCATTGTCGTTGGGTAGAGAATGGGAAATCAGGCCGTTTCTCTCAAAGAGGCTTCCAAGAATTGCCATGCCTTTCACGTTCTGGGTATTGGTACTGTCAGCTATCATTATCCTGATGTATTACTTCCTGCCAATACATATGTTTAATTATTTCCCTAATTTCGACGTCATGACTATATTGACATTCCTATATAATGCAATTATGGGAGATACAGTGTGGTTTACTCCTTATTGGTTCTTCTGGATGATTTTAGGTACTTATTTGGCTATGCCAATTATCAATAGATGGTTGCTTCATTCAGACTTGAAGGAAGCTGAATATTTCCTGGTATTCTGGTTAATAACCTGTTTATTCACATATACCCTTAAGACTGATTTCATAATTAAACTGAATTTCTTCGCAAGTCCTATAGGTCTTGTTGTACTGGGATATTATTTAAGGCATACTGACCGTAAGATATTCAACAGCATCTATTGGGCAATTGCAATCTTTTTGGCATCTGCTGTTGCATTGATGGGTTTCAGTTATTTCTTTTCAAAAGGCACAACATTCTTTGTTTTCCACAGGTATGCAATACTTTATGCCATTGAAGTTGCAGCAATATTTTGTATATTTAAAAATTTCAATCAGTTGAATCTGAATTTCGGATTTTTAAACAACCCGGATTCACTTTTCAAAAGATCAGTATTTTCAATAGCAAAGTACAGTTATGGAATTTATTTGACACACCAATTTATATTGAATATTATGATTATAATGCTGACAAATCATGTAAAACATTCTATTTTAATGGTAATTTTACCAATAATTACATTAATTCTTTCTTGGGGAATGTTGGCTGTTTTAAACAGGGTTCCTCATCTAAACCAGTGGATTGGTGCGAAATAAATTTTTCCCAAAAAAACATACCTTTATAAAGGTTGAAATATATATTTTATTATAAGATATCTGTACTTTTTATAACTTGACTATGTGTGCTTTTTGTCAATGTTTTGAATTTTATTTCAAGATATCTTTTTTTTAGATAATTAGTTTTTTTATCTAATAAATTATTATTACTGATTAATATCTTTGAATTTAGATTGTACTATAGACTATAGTATAAATCGCAGCGGTGGATTCTTAGATATATTTTTAACAAAAAGATTAGAGGAAATATTATGCCAGGACTTTTTGCTGCAAAAAAACTTAAAAGGAATAGACAAAATTTTAAGTGGAAAGATGTAGATTACAAAAGAAGAGCTTTAAGATTAGATGTTAAAGCGGACCCTCTCGAAGGAGCTCCTCAAGCTAGAGGTATTGTAATCGAAAAAGTAGGGATAGAAGCAAAACAACCTAACTCTGCTATTCGTAAATGTGTACGTGTTCAATTAATTAAAAACGGTAAACAATTAACTGCTTTCGCACCGGGTGACGGAGCTATCGGATTTATCGATGAACACGATGAAGTAATGATTGAA